>NZ_JANGCA010000003.1:0-167899 GCF_024463855.1 Clostridium sp. DFI.1.208
AACTGGTCAATACCCATAATGAAGGCAACAACGAATACCAGTAAAGCCTGAATAATATTTACATCCATGTTGTTTCTCCTTTCAGATTATTAAAGATAATTGTAAGCAAATTGTTATTTGAATAATTTATCGACGTTTTCTGAAGGTGTATCTGGAACACGTTTAATTTCCAGCTCTACGCCCAAGTCCTTCAGTTTTTGAAACGTTGCAACATCGTTATCATCCACAGCAACAGAAGTGGCTACCTGACGTTTACCATCTGCCATGTGCATGTTTCCGATATTGACTTTCTTGATTGGTACTCCACCTTCTACTAATCTCAGTACATCCTGTGGAGTTTCACAGATTATTGCAATGTGCTGTGCTGGACTTGCTTTTCCAATAATGTCAATTGTCTTCTGAATTGAGAAGAAACGTGTCTGCGCATAAGCTGGTGCAGCCATGTTCATCAATCCCTGACGGAATTCATCTGTAGACACTGAATCATTGGCTACTAACAGAAGATTTGCTCCTACAACTCCACACCACTGTGTTGCAACCTGTCCGTGAATCAAACGGTTATCAATTCTTGTTAATACGATATCTGGCATTTTGCTCTCTCCCTTCTACCATTAGACATGAACTAATTTATCGAACCTTGATGAGGTGGATTCGATAAGTAAACCCTTTCAGTTCACTTAGATTCTATGTCAAAATATAGCATAATTCTTTACACTTTTTATCAGTGATTTTGCACTTTTTAGTAATTTTCCAGAGATTTCACAGGTAAATAATGCAAACTATCAGAAATATACATACCGGCATCAAAATTTTACATATTCCCATGATTTTTGTTAATTGTGTGATAAATATTTAAAATTCATCTTTTTTTATTACCATTTCTATTTTATGAAAACACTTACATAAATACGGTCGATTTTCAACGATTTCATAGCTGTTTGATTTTCTACCTTTTTGCTTTTCTAACAAAACTGAATTTGATATACTAATAGTAATGAGAGGGTGATTGCTTTGTTTAATAAAACAACAAGTTTTATTTTCAATAAATATGGTGAAATCGTCAATGAGCTCACAAAGCGTCAAACACCGAAGCTAAGCCGTACGATCGTCAAGCTGAAAGATAAAAGCTTCGATAATTTCATGTTCTATAACAGTGATATCTACGTTCGTGTGCAAAGTGGAATCGTTATGCTGGTAGTTACAAAGGATGATACTGCCAGAAGCTATGAACGATTTGTAGTACATCGGCATATTAAGATACGAAAAGGTGTCAAATTCAATTTTTTATGCATATCCTCCAGTGCAAAGCTGGAAGTAGAAATGGATTTCAAAGCAAAGAAAAGGCAAATGTCAACATATGATCATAACCCGATCGTCTATGAACCCATTGTACCGACCTTCGAGGTGAAAGAAATTCTCGCTTACTATTATCAGGTCCGCAATGCCAGCTATACCTTTCCCGGTGAAAAACACAATTACTGGGAGCTGACCTTTATCGACAACGGTGAACTGGAAACGACGGTCGACGGTGAAACATATAAGCTGGATGAATTAGATCTTATTTTATACGCCCCCGGGCAGTATCATACACAAAAAACCGGTCATGCAAAATCATGTTCCTATCTGACCATCATGTTTGATATGGAAATACCGGAATCCTATCTTGTCACGAACCGTGTCTACAATGCACACCGTGATATACACAATGCTTTAAACAATTTTATCAAGGTCTCCAGTAACGATATGCTCTATGACAGTGAATTGATGCTTTGTTATATGAAGGAGCTGCTTATTAAAATTCTGCAATATGACTTCCTCTCCAGTTCTCCGGTCGCATCAACTCCGATGCAGCAGCGTTTTGAAAATGAGCTGTTGAATGAAATTGTGATTTTTATCAATGACAGTATCTATGAACAGATTACCATAGAAGAAATCTGTCTGAAATTTTCAATATCACGCTCCAGCCTGCAAACGCTCTTTAAAAACAACCTCGGTGTTGCACCAAAACAGTATATCAGCGATCTGAAGCTTAACAAAAGCAAGCTGCTCATCAAAGAGAGTGTCTATACGATCAGTGAAATCGCCAGTATGATGGGGTTCACCTCCATCCATTATTTCTCAAGGAAATTCAAGCAGCAGTTCGGTATTACGCCAACAGATTATGCGAAGACTATTTACAATTAGTTAAAGCCTGCGAAATGCGTGATACGCCTAAGAGGCTGCATAAAGCATAAATTCTTTATCTGATTCTACTCTGTCTCAGAATACGCAAATGGCAAAAAGGAAGAATGAAGTCAATACACCAAAATTATTGATTTTAAGCTTCCTTTTTTCGTTATCTGCTTGCATAAAGCTATCCATATACCTGTTTTCTTACAGGGGATATAATATTCAAGCATGGATGGTACTGTTTTCTTCTGATTATAACACCGGCTGCTTACTTGCTGTGTTTTCAGAAATGAAGGCCGCAAGCAGAAAGGATAAACAAAGTCGAAACCGTCTATTCCTTTCTTCCCTATAACTATGACTAACTCATAGAATTCTAATACTGACTATGGAGCAAGGAAGGAACAGCTATATAAATATAGGAAAGCATCCTTCCTCGAATTACAGAATGTATAGAAAAAAGTACACAATTCACTCTCAAACTGTGTACTTTTCTTATTATTTTGTTTTTGAAGAGCTTCTTTTATCCAGCACCTGGTTGACAGCAAGTCTGGAAATTGTTATTTCAATCCCCTTTGCCACTTCAACATCGAGGTACTCTTCCTTTGCACGGATTATTTTTCCCCTGATACCGCCTGCGAACAGGATATCCTTCCCCGGCTTCATACGGTTGAGCTGATCCTTCAGTTCCTCTCTTTTCTTTTTCATCATTCGCGCGCTTACGATATAATAGATGATCAGAAAGCAGATGAGAAGGAAACCAAGGGTAATGCAGCACCAGAGTATGGTATGCCAATCAATCATGAATCAGCTTCCTCTTAGATTCCGTCTGTTGGTTCTTCCTGCTGAACAGGCTTAAATTCATAACGAACAACCTGATCTTTTCCAGTGTTCATCGCCATTTCTGTCAGCATTCCCAGTTCTTCCACAAACTGACGTCCCATGTTGACTTCAATCAGCATCGGCAGATTTGTTCCGGCAACAACCTCAACATTACCTCTTGGGTATCCTACCATAACTGCAGTCTTGAATGGAGAGCCTCCACCAAGGTCAGACAGAACCAGAACGCCTTCGCAGTCCTTCAGTTCGTCCAGTGCCTTTGTTAATTCACGTTCCAGATCATCTACAGAATAGCTTTCCAGAAAGTCTACTGCTACATAATTCTTAGGTTCTCCGGCAATCAGCTTCAAGGAGCTGGTCAGTCCGGATGCAAAATTACCGTGTCCGGTTACGATTAGTCCGATCATATTTGTATCCTCCGTTCTTATCTTTTTGTGTAAGGGTGCAGAATTACACCTTTTACAACACGGTTAACCTCTCCCGTAGGACATGGGTTATCCGGAGTTATATCATATGATAAAGATTTGAATAATGCAAGTACCTGAGCAGCAACGATGTAATCAAATCCCAGGAATGCGTTTTCATGCTCGTTCTCCAGATCGAATGAGAATGCAAAATCAACCAGACCTGCAACCTCCTCGTCACGCTTATTCATGATTGCCATCAGCTTGTTGCCTTTACGCTGCGGGCTCATTTCCTTAATCAGGTCCACTTCATACTGACGCGTATATGCATCATCACTCAGATAAACGATGGTCAGTGTATCATCATTGATAATGGATTTTGGTCCATGACGGAATCCCATTGGAGAATCATACATTGTCGCAACGCGTCCGGCAGTCAGCTCCAAAATTTTCAGCTGAGATTCCTGTGCGATTCCCTTCAGGCAGTTTGCACCAAGGTAAACGATACGGTTGAAGTCATATGCACCAACGGCATCCTTGAAGAATTCCCAGTTGTTGGCAAGCATTCTTTCTGCAGCCTTGATAACATCCTCCAGCTCTGCCTTTACTTCATCCAGATTGTCCAGACTGAAGCACAGCAGGGTAGCCAGCATCATGTTAGAGAAGCTGGAAGTCATTGCGAAGCTTTGATCATGTGTTTCAGGAGTCAGATTGATTGCATATGCATTCTCTCTTTTTTCTGCTGCCTTTGAAAGAGCACCCTCGTGATTGCAGGTAATGAACAGGTGATACAGGTTCTTACCGCATACCTCATCCGCTACATCAACTGCACCTACAGATTCCGGTGAGTTTCCACTGCGTCCATAAGAAATCAGCAGTGTCGGTTTTGTCTGAGACAGATAATTTTCCGGAGCTGATACGATATCTGTTGTAGCATATGATTTTGTTTTATAGTTTGTTCTCTTGCTCACGTATGTGAAAATGGCGTTTCCTACGAATTCACTGGTACCTGCACCGGTCAGGATGATATCGTAGTCATCGTGCTTTGTTACGTTTTCAATAAATGCCTTGATTTCTTCCTTGTGTTCCTCTACCTGTTTGATGGTTTTTTTCCAGGTGTTCGGCTGCTGGTTAATTTCTGTTGCCGTGTAAATTCCTTTTAAACTTTCCCATTCTTTTGTGTCTTTTCCAAAGATCATGTTCATTCACTCCTTTTCTGGATTTGAAATCCTTTTCATTACGATTTCATTATAGCTCAGCGTTTATAAAAAAACAACGAGGTGCGCAAAATGTTGTTAATTTGTACAAAATTATTGCTAATTTATATTCTTGTTTTGCTAGACGAAAAAAGCGTTTCCATATATAATGTAGACTAGAGGTGATAACATGGCTAATAAAGCTGTAAATAAGAAGAAAAAAGGCATGAATGGTGAAGAGCTTGCCGGCATGCATATCTATAAGGATGATCACAACCGCTATGTGTATTATAATGTTTTCGATCATGTCGGTTACATTCTGAACGATATTCCAAAATACAAAACGTATAGTTCCCGTTTCATCGTAGGTCTGATCGGCGGTATTCTGGCCTACTCCTTTGATTTGGGAGCTCTGCTTTCCATCGTCATCGGTGTTGCGGCTTACGCACTGATGGAGATAAAATTCCGTTTGTTCCTGAAAAAACAGTCACAGATACCGAATTTTAAGCCAAAGGAACGCCCGCCACGTTTATTGACGGCCGCAAGTGAGGAAACGAAGAAGATTTATATGAAGATTGCAGCCTATCTGCTGTTTGGTATCCTGATCATTCTGCTTCCGTTCTCAGAGGGCGGTTATGATGATATGATGAAAGCCATGTGTATTGCATTGGGCATTCTTGCGATTGGTGTTTCCCTGTTTCAGGTACGCGCTTTGTTTTATAAGAAGGCCAATCCTTCGCTGACAGATAAGAAATAAGTAAGTATCGGATATCCTCTTATGGATATCCTTTTCTTATCAATTTTTAACCTCCTTTTTCTTCTCCTCCTTTGCCGTCTTCTTTTTCATGCATATCCTTTTCTTATTAACGTAATAGCTTCTTTTTCAAGCAGATATCAATATCGTATCATCCTCATATAACTATGCATCCTACAGCATGCTAATTCTCACAAAAAAAGATATGCACGCTGCATATCCTTAATAATATTCATGAATCCAAAGCGGCCGCAGTGCAGAAGCAAAGGCCTCGGCAGCGGATTTCACCTCCAGATTGTAAAGCTTGTTGAAAAGCTCCGGGTTATTGATTCTGGCCATGATGAACGGCTGTTTCTTAGGAATTAGCAGGGGAAATATTTTTTCCAGCTTCTCACTCTGGGATACCTCTACAAGAATTTCCTGCTCCTTGCCGATTGCCGCCTTCAGCAAACGCATCAATACGACAGATTCCAGATAGACTGCTTCTTCCACATGAATCTCCTGTTTTTTCTTATGGAAAATCAGATAGCCACAAACCTCACCCTGTCGGTTCCGATATACCACCATCTGCTTCTGTGTAACCACAATTTCATTCAGCAGTAATACATAATATTCCCGATCACGCACGTAGCAGCCATCAAAGTGCTTCGTAAAATTCTGATAGGCCTGTAACAGCTCCTGCGGCTCGGCCGCATAGGAAATGTTTGTCAAAGAAACCTTATGCAGACATTCTCTGGGAACCGTATACAGCTTTCTCTCATACACGGTCTCAAATCCGAACTGCTCATACAGCTTTGGGTAGAAGCCGCGAATCAGTGTTACCAGATGATTATGTCCCGCCTCATCAAGCGCCGATTCCATCAGTCTGCGCATATGTCCTCTCCTGCGGTAATCAGGCAAAGTGGATACACCGAGTATGTAGCTGATTTTCAGCTGCTTGTCGCGTAAACGAAGGATATGCTCATTGAGCTGCAGACTGGAGATAATGCGCTGATCCTGTTCCAGAGCAATACAGCGTCCCTTGTCGAATATATTTTTAAAATAAAAATTCAGATAATTGCGGTTTTGGTTTGGATACGACTGCTTCCATAATTCATATATTTCTGCCTTGTCCTGCTTCCCTGCATCTCTCAGCATACGTTACTCATCATCCCGTTCTGTGAATTCCACATCAATGACATCATCGGAATCCAGATTGGAAGTGTTGCCGGTTGTGTAATCCTCCTGCTGCTGATTCCATTCAGTTTCATATTCCTCCATATGCCTGCGGACCTTTCGCTTGGCATACCAGATAAGTATGGATAACGCAATCACAAGGATTGCGACGATTGGCAATATCACCGGCAGCAGTGTTATCACAATGTAAATGACCAGGCAGATAAAGAGTAGATAAATGATAACATCCATGTACGATTTCCTCGCTTTCTTCTCTCATTATAATATAAAACCGCACATCTGTGAATGTAAAAGCGTAAAAACTTACCCTGCTTCGGCCTCTGTCTGTTCTTTTTCCACAGGCCGCTGCTTCTTTTTGCGTCTGTGCAGCATATACAGCAGCATGAGCAGCCAGAGCAGCACAGCAGCACCGAAATACAGCGGACCGACAAGTGCCGGATGGCTTTTGGTTTTTACTTCGGCAGGCTTTGCCATCGTCTGTGTAGCATCATAGGCACTTTCCAGACGCTTTTCATACGTATATTCCGGATTGCGGATCATGGGATAGGCGTGCCCCTGCTTCATCAGCTCCTCCTGTACCAGCTTATCATCGGCAAACAGATATACGGGAACCGGCTCTTCGATCTTGCTGGAAGGATCAATTTCAAAGCGGATGGATTTCGCATCCTCCAGCAGCTCACAGGTTTCCTGCCAGCCCTCTTCCTTTGTTATTTTCGTATTGAACAGAGATACTCTGAATTCACTGTCCTGACTTTTCAACACAATCTGATCCTGCGTGCAGCTAACCAGCTTTGCGGAGTAGCTCGTCGCATGCAGGAAAGGAAAAAGTGCAAACATCATAAATAGTCTTAATTTCATAAGATCACCCTTTATAGTCTGCACTTTCTATTCGATTTTATTCCTTGCGGTACTGATCTGCCAGTTCCCGCAGCTTTGCGAGCCGATGCTTCATGCCGGATTTGGATATCGTTTCATTGAATTCCTCCGCACAATATTCACACAGCTCATTCAGGCTGGCTTCCGGCAGCTGCTTTCTGGCATATGCGACATGCTGAAGCTTTTCCGGAAGGCTGTCCAGCGTACGATAGGTCTCAATCCACTGGATATCCTCCAGCTGTTTTTTTCCGGCCGTTATGCTTTTCATTTCATTTGCCAGCTCACAGTTGTCCAACCGTGTTAAAGAGTTCATGAAATCTCGCTGAATCCGACTGTCCTCAAAGGTAAATACCGCATCACTGGCACCTACACAGCGCAGAAAGTCACTGATTTTATCACTGGCCTTCAGATAGACAACCTCCTGATTCCGACGCCGGATCTGTTTGGCAGGAAGATCAAAGCGCTGCATCAGCTTCCATATGAATTTTGCCAAATCCACATTCTGGGTACTGATTTCCAGATGGTAATTGGATTTGCTTGGAGAATTCACTGACCCTCCGGCCAGAAACGCACCCGCCAGATATGCTCTTGCACAGCATTCCTTGCGTACCATCTTGCTGGAGGGATGATTTTGAAGTCCGCGCTCTGTCATAATTTCCAAATCACGAAGAATTTCCATCGCCTTGTTTTTCACACGGATTACATAGATATTGTTTTTCTTCAGCTTCATCTTTTTTATGACAGAAAGCTGTGTATCCACCTGATACAGCTCCTTCAAAAAGCGAAATACGCGCTTGGCAGTATTGGCATTTTCCGTCTTTACCGTCAGATGCATACCTTCCGATGTAAAATTCATCGTAGAGCACATCTGCAAGACAGCTGTCAGCTCCGCTTTCATGCAGCAGGGATGCAGCTCATTGGCCGCAATCTGCGATTTTACTTCTGTTGTAAACGACATTTCTATTCATCCTTACTGTTTATAATTTCTCCGAGAACATCCCGAATTTTATTTGAATCATGGCGAATCAGATCATCATCGAAGTTCAACACATCCCGATATAAAATTTGATAGGAATGCTCCTCCTGTGCAACCCGTACAGGTTCACTTCCCATATCCTTATATTTTTCAAGAATATGACGCTGGGCACGGTTGTTGTGCGTGATTACGATATCCACCGCCTCCGGAAAGGAGTGCTTCTGTATTGCCGCAACATGGTCCTCCAGTGTGAAATCATCCGTTTCTCCCGGCTGGGTCATGGCATTGCAGAAGTAAATCTTTTTTACCGGATTGCTGCGCAGCTGCTCCACAACGCCGTCAACGATCAGATTCGGCATAATACTGGTATACAGACTTCCGATACCGTATACGATGACATCTGCCTCATGTATTGCCTGCAGAGCTTCTCTTGTCGGCTCCACACGCTGCTGATAGAACACCTTTTCTATCCGGTTGTTGAAGTTTGGAATATTGCTTTCTCCACGCACAATCGTTCCATCCTCCATCACGGCATACAGGGTGATGACCTGCAGTGAGCTAGGAATGATCTGTCCCTTTACGTTGAGAAACTTTGAGAATGTACGGATGGCTTCCATAAAGCTTCCGGTTGTTTTTGTCATAGCGGTCAGGATCAGATTTCCCAGATTGTGTCCGCCGACATCATCACATTCTCCGTCAAATCGATAGTTCATAAGAGACGTAAAGATACTCTCCTCCTCCGCCATAGCGCACATGACATTACGTACGTCCCCCATGGCAGGAATATGAAACTGACGTCGGATCCGCCCGGTGCTTCCCCCGTCATCCGCTACCGTGACAATGGCTGTCAGATTGATATTCTCAATCTGCTTCATACCACGCAGCATAACAGATAAACCAGTCCCTCCGCCGATTACGACTACATTTTTCATTCGGTCAGCCTACTTTCTTATCTCTGTGTGATTTATAGCAATGATACTGGTCCCGATAGTGAGAATACAGCCAGTTGGTGACAGACACGCTTCGGTGGTGCCCTCCGGTACAGCCGATTCCCACGGTTAAATGATTTTTCTTTTCATTTTTATACTGGATGAATACATAGTCCAGAAAGCTTTTCAGATGACGGATAAATTCCTTCGTCTGATCAAAGCTCATGACATAATCATAGACCGGAGCATCATCGCCAGTCTGTTCACGCAGCTCCTCTATATAATATGGATTTGGCAGAAATCTGACATCAAAAACGAGGTCTACATCCATCGGTACACCATGCTTAAAGCCAAAGGATACAAAGGAAATCGAGAAGACCTGCTTGCTGTTGAGTGACAGCTTTTCCATCAGCACACTTTTCAAGCCATGCTGATCCATCATGGTTGTGTCGATATGAAGAACCGCACGCTCATTCAGCGCGTTGAACATATCACGTTCCACTTCAATGGCCTCCTCCAGTGTATTCGCTTTGGAGAACATCATCATCGGGTGATGGCGTCTTGTGAATTTATAGCGCAGCAGCAGTTTTTCATTGGATGCGTCCAGAAAAACCACACGTACATTTACATCTATATTCTCAAAATACTGCAGAAATTTCGGATAATCAATCGCAGTCGTTGCCAGAGCGATATTGCTGTAGCGCGGATCCGGCTTGGCGTTGATGATCTTTCCCAGAGATTCCAGCAGCTGCACGGGGAAATTATCAATGCAGTGATACCCCATATCCTCCAGAATACCCATGGCTGTCGTTTTACCGGCTCCTGACATTCCTGTTATCAATACTACGTTCTGTTCGTTCATTGCTACCACCTCATATCATAAGTTTACCACAGCATACAGGTGTGCGCCAGTTTTTAAACAAAAATATAAGAATGTGGTGCTTTCTTTCTGCACATATGAGAAAAGCAGATACATACATATATCCGATTTTCGTTCACGTAGTGCTTTGTCTGTCTGCCCGTCTTTTGCCTGTCCTGCAGGAGCTGTTTCCTGCCGCAGGCTTACAAAGGTTTTCTTAGCGTATTGCAGGGGAGCGTAAAACAGCCATAAGCAAAGCTGTTCTCCTGTTTGCTTGTGTAGTTTCAAGCTTGCACCGAAAGCGTTTACCACAAGTTGTCATGTAAGCGTTTTAATGTTGCCATAACAATATGGTAAAACGTTTTATCAAAATTGTTGACAACGCTTTCACTCCGTGATATTATACCCTCGTAAACGTGATAAAACGTTTTATCAAGGAGATGAAAGACATGAGGTTCCTTTGTAAGGATAATGCGCTTACCGCATCCATCTACATTGACTTGTGTAAGAAAGTGGATTTCAAAGAATACAGGAAAGAGGATGTGGAAACGGCGATTGCCAATTCCCTGTACTCCGTTGTGGTATTTGATGATAAGCGTCCCATCGGCATTGCCCGCATCGTCGGAGACGGCAGGATTGCCTTCTTTATCAAGGATGTGGTGGTGGATCCTGAATATCAGAAGAACCGGATAGGAAATCTTCTGATGCAGAAGCTGCAGGAGTATCTTGCAGGTGCAGCCTGTGAGGGGGCCTACATCGGTCTCATGTCCACACCAAACTGTGTTCCCTTCTATAAAAAGCATGGCTTTCTGGAACGTCCATGCGATGGAATGGGGCCGGGGATGGTGAAATTTTATGATCCCTGTGAGGTGAGAAAATGAAAAAAGTGATTGTATTAGGTAGTTTAAACATGGATCTGACCATACAGTGTGTCGATCTTCCAAAGAACGGGGAGACCATCAACGGATCTGATTTCTTTGTTAATCCGGGTGGTAAGGGGGGCAACCAGGCGGTAGCTGCTGCCAAGCTGGGAGCCGAAACGCATATGATTGCCAATATCGGAAATGATGTGTTTGGAGAACAGCTGCTGGAGGCACTACAGGGTTATGGTGTTCATACCGAAGGCGTTTTCCGTGATGCGCATGAAACCAGTGGCGTTGCAATGATTATCCGAAGCCATGGAGATAACCGTATTATTCTAGGAAATGGTGCCAACCATACGCTGCCGGAAGCGGCCTTCGTGGAAATGCTGCAGAAGCTGGCGCAAAAGGACGATATCTTCCTGACACAGCTGGAAAATGATTACCCCCTGGTAAGAACAGCATTGCAGCAGGCAAAGCAGGCTGGCATGTACACGATTTTAAATCCCGCACCTGCCCGTGTTCTGGACAGTGATGTGTATGAGCATCTGGATCTGATTGTTGTAAATCAGAGTGAATGCGAGCTGTTGACAGGGATTTATCCAAGTGATGAGGAGTCCTGCATGGAAGCCATGCACAGCTTTGAAGCAAGAGGTGTGGATGCGCTTATCACGCTTGGAACACACGGCAGTATGTGCAACGCCTTTGGTCGATATCTGTTTGTACCGGCGCAAAAGGTGGAAACCGTTGACACTACAGGAGCCGGAGATTCCTTTATCGGAGCACTCTGCAGCTGCCTGTCAAGGGATGTGGATATGAAGGAAGCCATGGAATTTGCGACCAGAGTTGCGGCACTCACCGTAACACGCAGAGGTGCACAGACATCCATCCCATATAAAACGGAAGTAGAGAACTACTTCAAGGAGGAAAACTGATATGAAGAAACGTCCGATCATCATTGATACCGATCCGGGTATTGATGACGCACTTGCCATTGCCATTGCATTATTCTCAGAGGAGCTGGATGTCCGTCTGATTTCAACCGTTGCAGGTAATGTCGGTCTGGATAAAGTAACCTACAACGCGCTGCGCCTGTTGAAATACTTCGAGCGTGAGGATGTTGCGGTAGCTGTAGGTGCTGATCGTCCACTGATTCGTGAATTTGAGGACGCCAGCAGCGTACACGGAAAAAGCGGTATGGAGGGCTTTGATTTTGAAGAGCCGACACAGCAGCCCTTAAAGGAAAATGCCGTTGATGCTATGCGCAATGTCATCATGAACAGCAGCGAGCCGGTAACTCTGGTTCCGATTGCACCCCTGACCAATATCGCGCTGCTGTTGAAGACCTACCCTGAGGTGAAGCAGAATATCCGTGAAATCGTCCTCATGGGAGGTAGTGCTAGTCGCGGCAACAAGGGTGTTATGGCGGAGTTCAACATCGCATTGGATCCGGAAGCCGCACATATGGTATTCCACAGCGGTGTAAAGCTGACTATGGTTGGGCTGGATGTCGGATTAAAGGCTCTGGTATTACCGGAAGACAGTGAAGAAATTCGCACGATGAACAAAACCGGGGAAATGGCATACTGCCTGTTTAAGAAATACCGCGGGGGAAGCTTTCACACCGGGCTGAAAATGTATGATGCAACCGCGATTGCCTATCTGTTGAAGCCGGAGCTGTTTGAGGCGGTGGAAACGTATCTGGATGTGGAGCTGCATGGCACGATGACGGCCGGCTGTACGCTGGTTGATCTGAAGGGCTATTTAGGGAAAGAGCCAAATGCCACAGTTTGTCTGGATATCGACGGAGCTGCATTCCGTACATGGTTCAAAGAAGCCATTAAAAAGTGTAGATAGAATGTAAAATATAAAAGGAGAGAACACATATGAATGATATCATGATGTATGGATCCGCACTGATCGCCGTTATTATTGTCGTTATCATGCTGATCAAGAAAATGGATATTAAAATCACACTGTTTGCCATGGGTATTGTGTTGATGTACATCGCAATCGCCATGGGGAATCCAATCGCAATCAAGGAATTTGAATCAACCGGTCTTACTGTACTGGATCCGCTGAAGGCTGTTATTGATCAATTCAAGAGTACGCTTCCGGCAGCCGGCTTCATCATTCTGATTCTGGGCGGCTATTCTGCATATATGACGAGCATCGGTGCAAATGAGGTTACCGTTCATACCCTTACGAAGCCAATCAAGAAAATCAAATCGGTATATATCCTTGTTCCGCTTGTATTCCTGATTGGAAATGTACTGTCTCTGGTAATACCAAGTGCTTCCAACCTTGCGATCATCCTGCTTGCGACACTGTATCCTGTTTTACGTCAGGCCGGCATGTCTCCGCTGACTGCTGCGGCAGTCATTGCTACAACAGCAACAGTTATGCCAACACCTCTTGGCGGTGACAATGTTGCCGTAGCAACAGAGCTAGCAAAATATCCGGCATTTGCAGGCATGAGTGTTACCGATTATGTTATACAGTACCATGCTATGATTTCCGTACCGACACTGATCGTTATGGCTGTTGTACACTTTTTCTGGCAGAAGTTTATGGACAAGAAAAACACAGTTAAGCTGGAAGAAAATGTTGAGGTTCATGAGGTTAAGGCTATTCCGGAAGGCGGATTGTATCGCTTTGTTTATACACTGCTTCCAATCTTCCCAATCCTGCTCCTGATTGTTGTTTATATTCTTCGCAGCGTAACCGGAAGCAATGTTGATATCAGTGTTGAGGTGGCTTCTCTGCTTTCCTTCCTGATTGCTATCGTATGTGAAATCATTCGTACAAGGGATAGTGGAAAGGTATTGAAGCAAACAGAAGATTTCTTCAAGGGAATGGGAAATTCCATGCCAATCGTTGCACTGCTGGTTGCAGCTAGTGTATTTGTATTAGGTCTGAATTCCATTGGTCTGATCAATGCATTACAGACAGCCATGCTGGGTGTTCAGGGATCAGGAATGGGCTTTGTACTGCCATTGATTCTGATGGGATTGACGATTCTGATTGTACTGCTGAGCGGAAGTGGGACAGCATTGTTCTATGCCATGGTGCCATTGATGGTACCACTAGCGGAGGCTGCCGGAATTTCTGCCATTGCCGTATCCATCCCAATGGGACTGTGTGGTAATCTGATGCGTGCAGTATCCCCTGTAGCGGCTGTTGTTGTCATTGTTGCCGGTACGATTAAAGCCAATCCACTGGATATTGTTAAGCGCACCTCTGTTCCTATGATTGCCGGTGTTGTTACCATGTTTGTTTTATCTATGATCATGTTCCTGTAAAATCATCAGCAAACCCTACAGGATTATGATAAAATAAAGGTAATTATCAGGAAGGGTAATTACCTTTTTAAAATTACAAAGCAGGAGGAGCATATGAAAGTGACCATTAAGGACATCGCAAAAAAAGCGGACGTCAGTGTCAGTACGGTATCGCTGGTGTTGAACGATCGTCCATGCCGTGTAGCACAGGAGACACGCGACACGATCAAGGACATTGCGAAGCAGTATAATTACAAGGTCAATCAGACCGCAAGAAGTCTGGTCACCAGAAAATCAAATATCCTGGGCCTCATCATCCCGGATATTGAAAACCTGTTCTTCTCCGCATTATGCAAACGGATGGAGGAATACCTCCGGGAGCTGGGATACGCACTCATGATCGTAAATTCCAATGATCATGCGGCGGATGACAGCATGCTGATTGATCTTCTTGTTTCAAGAGGTGTCGACGGTCTTGGTATCACCGTCAGCAATGAATCCTTTCAAAATGAAACAATACGCGAAAAGCTGGCATCCCTCTCTATCCCTTATGTTATGATCGACCGTATGTATCCCGATCTGGATTGCAGCAAGGTTTATTTTGATAACGAATCAGGTGCTTATATGGCCATTGAAAAGCTTGTGAAAAGCGGCCACAAAAAAATCGCATGCATCGGAATTTCTTCCGCGAGCAAAACTGGGGCGAGCCGTGTTGCAGGCTATCGCAAAGCTATGCAGCAGTTCCAGTTGGAGGTTCGCGAGGATTATATTCTCGATGGAAATTACCGGTTTCAGGGTGGATATGCCTGTGCAGAACAGCTGATGAAGATGGATGTTTCCGCTGCCTTTATCTGTAATGACATGATGACGCTGGGTGTTATGCGTTACTTTCAGGAGCATCATGTCCGCATACCGCAGGATATATCCATTGTCAGCTATGATAATACATTAAACCGGTTTACACTGGGTACTGAAATCACAAGTGTAGATCAGGACGTCGAGCTGCTTGCAAAAACTGCATGCAATGAATTACTTGCTCAGCTTCGTGATCCTGCACATCGAAAACAGGATATCTGTCTGAAACCACAGCTAATCGAAAAAGATAGCGTTCAAATCATAGAATAAAAGAAAGCGTACACCATGGCATGGTTTTTACTAATATTCAGGTGCTTATGAAAAAGGAAATTCAAACACAATCATTTTGAATTTCCTTTCACCATCCATTCGTAAGAGCTGTGGCATCACCCTGGTGTACTTTTTTCATATGTAAAACAGCGGATAGTCCTTCCTCTTTTTTTTACAAGCGTAAGCTATGAGGTTTCTTGAAACAGCCTCTGCAAGATTCGCAGGAAGAAAGCACTGCTTTCCCATACCTCTTCCATGATATCTCTGGATTGAGAAATTGCTTCATACTGTTCCTTGGAAACCAGATTTTTCAAGGCATTGGAATCGATTGTAAGAAAAGCCTGCAGCACAGCCTTCTGTGCCTGCCCTGTTATCTTATTCTCCCCTGCATCAAATCCAGCAAGAGCTTCATGAGCTTCTATGGTTACCGCCTTTTCCACGTCCTGCTTCTTATTTTTATTTTCTACGTGAATTTCCCGCCTTCTTTTCTTCTGTTCTTTTTTTATAGCTTCTGTTATCTGAGAAGCATTCTGTCCAACAGCCGGAGGCAGCGCTTCTTCTTCATCATTTGGGGTATTGGGCACATAGGAGGACTCTCCTCTACCACCACCCTGTCCATCGTTTCCTTCTCCTCCGCCATCGTTTTTATCCTGATCAGAAGCATCCGGAATCGGATTTCCAGCTGTATCGTGTACCTTTACCATATAGCTTCGTCCATCATAATATCCGCCGATGATTTCAGTCCTGACATAGGTGAAGGGTTCCATAACCTGCAGCATATAAATAACAATATATGGTGGCAACGCAATGCTTCCGGGTGCATACTGTGACATGCTGCTGATGCTGTCACGCTGAAATGTCCAATGTATTCCATCCTTACTTGTATACAGATTGATCGCTTTGGCATTATATGCCCGCGGGATATGAAAATAGTAATCGGTGTCATTGCGAATCATATACAGCGACATATCAAAAGCAGGTTCACTATCTGGAATAATATAAAAAGGAAAGGCATGTTCGCTGATATCGATTCGTTCACAGCTGCTTTGATCCGCGATACCATACAAATAAAACGGCTTGTGTGTCAGCATTCCCCGCTCAAACGCTGTTGCATCATAGTGCAGCGATATCTGAAAGCTTTTTTCCTCCCCGGTTTTTGATACAGCCGTTACCTCCACCCTTTTGGGAAGCGGAAGATCATCCACCGTATGAGTCTGCAGAGCTGCAATTTCCTTTGTCGGCATGGGAGTGTCTAACCTCCATATGTTTTCCGGAGGCTGATTGTTTTCAATGATAATAACCTCATTGCCGACATAATAGCCGTCCGGTATCTGAATCGCCTTTGAACCGGTGCCATTTACCTCAATACGTGAATATTCAATTTGAAACCAGTCTGCAAGCACGCCGATGCTGTTGGCTCCGTTGGTATAGATATCGACATCTACCATACTTGCGGAATAATAATTTTCCTGATACGGATTTTTATTGAATACTCCGATTGCACCATCCCCCTCTGCTCGGATATAGTTCTTTTTTTCCACATATTTTGCATACAATCCTTCTCCATCAGCAATTTCCAGAGCGGTTCCCGCTGTACTATGAATATACAGACCATATGCACTAACCCCGGTATCCATATATACCAACGGCCTGTTTTTTCCGCTGCCCTCTATTGTCAGTGTTTTTTCTTCATCGACAAATTCCCATGCAGCATCGTTATTGAGATTATTTATATTGATATTGGAATCACCGGCAATGTTATCCTCAATTCTTACCTGATAGCCATTGGTATGTATGGTGACATTTTTCTTTGTAATGATATCCGCATGAATTATCATATCCCCCTGCATTTCAAATATACCGCCCTGTGGATGTTCCTCTACAAAGCTGAGAAAGCGGTCAAATTCTGTATCCGCAGAAGCTGTTGCATGAATAGGTGATAAAACATGAAACAGCATACATAGTATGATTCCAAGTACCGTTATCCTTTTCATCTTCTCTCACCTTTCAGCTTCTGCATCCTTTCTTTTATTTTAGCACATCTCGTATGTCTGTTAGATAACTGATTACATATTTGAAGCTTTCTTTATATTTCTTACAGCTCTTTCCCTTATTAGCAATGTCTTCTATTGCGTTTCTTTCCTTTTCCATAATAAATTCTTTGTTTGCTGTATGTATTCCTTCATTCAGAAACCTGCTGCCATAAGAGGTAGCTTTATCCTGCACGTAATTATGAAGCACGTCTGATGTTCATTATGCCCTTATGGATCTGAGGATAGATTGCTTAAAAGCAGGCAAAGCAGAAGAAAAGACAGGCTTTTAAATATCCTGTCTTCCTTGTCCTATTCCTTTTACAGCTGCGTGAACATTTCCTTTGGTGCACCGCACAGAGGACATTTGAAATCCTCTGGAAGGTTTTCCCACTTTGTACCTGGGGCAATTCCCTGATCCGGCAGCCCTGCTGCCTCATCGTATTCCCAGTTACAAATATCGCAAACGTATTTTGCCATAATCAGATCCCCTTTATCTCATGAAATGCATGCTGTGCCGCAATGGCTCCGTCGTTGGTTGCCGTAACAACCTGGCGCAGTTTTTTCGCAATGACGTCTCCGGCACCATAGATGCCCTTTGCCTTTGTTTCACAGTTTTCATCCACGATCATGTAGCCGCGCTCATCAAGGATACCCAGTCCCTCTAAAAAGGAGGTAGCCGGATCCAGTCCGATATATGGGAATATGCCATGTGTTTTAATTTCTGTTTCCACATTCGTATCCACATTTCGTACGACAAGCCCGGTAACGCGCATGCCGTCATCGACAACACGCACCGGAACATGCTTTGTCACCACCGTGATTTTCGGATTATCCTTGATTGCATTTTGAACAATGCTGTCTGCACGGAATACATCCCGTCGTATTATGATATTCACCTTGCTGGCAAACTGTGTCAGATAATTTGCTTCTTCCAGCGCAGAGTTGCCGCCGCCGATGACCACAACCTCCTGATCGCGGAAAAATGCACCGTCGCATACTGCACAATAGGATACACCGCGTCCGACATTTTCCAGCTCTCCCGGCACATTCATCATACGCTCCTGTGTTCCGGTTGCCACAATGACAGCCTTTGCTTCATACTCCGTTCCATCCTCGCAGATGATTTTTTTATATGCGCCATCCTCCACACGGATGACATTGCCATACAGGTATTCCGCACCAAAGGATGTAGAATGCTCAAACATATCGCTTGCCAGCTTGGCACCATTTGTTTCAATAATTCCCGGCCAGTTGCTGATTTCTGCAGTCTTAATCAGCTTTCCTCCGGGAGCACCCATTTCCAGCATTGCTGTTTTCAAGCCGGCTCTGCTTCCATATATTGCTGCACTCATGCCGGCAGGTCCGGCACCAATGATAATTAAATCGTAACGTCGCTCCATTCGTGATCCTCCTTTATGATCGTAATCAGATCAGACATGTCTCTAATGATAGCACAGGGTTTGCACAACTGCATCTCTTGTGCCCGTGATTCTTCATAGACAAAGGCAACCGAGAAGGCTCCCATATTCTTACATGCCTCTATATCCGTAGGTGCATCCCCTACATATACGACATCATCGTGCGGGACATGCAGCTGTTCACAGGCAGTCAGAATACCAATCGGATCGGGCTTTGGCCGCTCAACGTCTGCACCGCCCAGGATAATCTCAAAATACGATTCCAGATCAAACTGCTTCAGTCCCATGCGGACAATATCCTGCAGCTTGTTGGACATGACGGCAAGCGGATAATCGTTTGCCTTTAAATACTCCAGAGTTTCCTTTACATGGGGAATCGGCTTGACAAATTCATCATGATGCTCATGATTGTAAGCACGATAACAGGCAATGATCTCATCCACCTGTTCCTCCTTGAAATAACGCAAGAAGGACTGCTTCAGCGTTGGTCCCAGAAAGGACTGCTTTTCCTCTTCGCTCAGTGTGTAGTCAGGCTTGAACTGTGCAAAGGTATGTTCAAAGGACTTGTAAATCAGCTCCTTGGTATCCACCAGTGTACCATCCAGATCAAAGATTACCGCCGGCTTGTGCTTTTTAAATGGATAAATATTTTTAAACACCTTATCCCAGACACCGAGAATACCGAGAATTCCGATCAGGGCACCGAACAAGGATATCAGCTGTGCGACGCGAAGTCCTCCCAGCATCAGCGAATCGGTACGCATCCCTTCAATAAAGAAACGGATCATGCCATACCATGCCAGATAGGTAAATGCCAGATCCCCGCGTTTTTTTCTGCCGTGTTTTTTATAAACAACGGTGATCAATACGAAACCAATCAGATTTCCGACGCTTTCATATAGGAAGGTCGGCTGACGGAACGCCCCGTCAATATACATATGGTCACGGATGAAGGATGGAAAATGATCATAGAAGCTGGCATTTACCACACCGCCATAGGCCTCCTGATTCATGAAGTTTCCCCAGCGTCCGATTGCCTGGGCTAGCATCATATTCGGAAATACTACATCCAGAATACGAAGTCCGTTATACTGATAGCGGCGGAAGTAGAACCAGCCGAAAATCGTTCCGGCAATCACACCACCGTGAATCGCCAGACCGCCCTCCCATATATAGAAGATACGGATCGGGTCTGCCGCATACAGATTGTTCCATTCAAAGATAACATAATACAAACGGGCACCGATGATAGCGATTGGCAGCATCATCAGAAAGAAGTTTTCAAATACCTCTTCCTTATACCCCCATTTCTTAAACTGACGAAGAGATAGAAAATATGCCAGAAAGGCACCGGACAGAATCAGCACGGCGTACCAGGTGACCTGTAAGGATCCTATCGTCAATACGGTTTTCATATCGGGAAAAAATGTCATAAAAGCCTCCTATTGTTCATTCTTGTTCTTTTCGATATAGTCAAGGACACGCTGCTCAAATTCCTTGGCGCTGTCCATCCCCATTACGGATAACATATAATTCGTCACCGCAGATTCAATAATGACTGCCATAGAACGGCCTTCACGCACTGGTACAACGATTTTCGGTATGTCGATGCCCAGAATATTCTCATGCTTTTTTTCTTCAATTCCTACGCGGTCATAATCCTGATCCGCTTTCCACGGCTCCAGATTGACCTGGAAATTGATTTCTGCTTTTGGCAGGACAGAGCTGACACCGAACATTCTGGATACATTGATGACACCGATTCCACGGATTTCCAGCATTTCCCGTAACAGCTCCGGAGCCTTTCCCACAATTTTGTTATGGATACGATAACAGTCCACACGATCATCCGCCACCAGCAGGTGACCCCGCTTGATCAGCTCCAATGCAATTTCGCTTTTTCCCATACCGCTTTCTCCGCGGATCAGCACACCTTTTCCATAGATGGAAAGCAGTCCTCCGTGGATACACATACTGGTTGCCAGCTGCTCATCCAGAAATGCCACGATATCGACAATCAGACGATAGGTCGGAGAGCTGGACAAAAAGATAGGAAAGTTTTTACGCTTCGCATAGCGCTTTAATACATCCGGACATTTGTGTCCCTTGGTCACAATGATGGCCGGTGTCTGTTCGTTGGTAATAAAGTCAAAGGATTTCCGCTGTTTCTGCACACTCATTGTCGCAATATAGGCAATCTCCTTATCTCCGAGGATAACCAGCCGCTTCTGCTGGGAATTTTCAAAATAACCTGCCAGCTCCAGACCGGGGCGGTTGGTATCCGCAATGACAATGGGACGTTCCAAAGACGCATCGTCTCCGGTTATCTGTATGAAGTCAAAGTTTTCAACAAGCGTTCTGACTTTTACGATATTTTGTTCTTCCATATGCATTATCCTTTCTCCAGTACCTTTTTCAGATACTGACCGGTATAGCTGTTTTCCACCTTGATGATTTGTTCCGGCGTTCCGCTCGCAATGATCGTACCGCCTTCATCGCCGCCCTCCGGACCGATATCAATAATATAATCCGCACTTTTGATAACATCCAGATTGTGTTCGATGACGATGACCGTATCACCGTTTTCCACAATCCGCTGCAATACCTCCAGAAGCTTTTTCACATCATGGGTATGCAGACCGGTTGTCGGCTCATCCAGTATAAACAGGGTTTTACCGGTTGCTTTTCTCTGCAGCTCGCTTGCCAGCTTGACACGCTGTGCTTCCCCGCCGGACAAGGAGGTTGCGCTTTGTCCCAGCTTGATGTAGCCAAGACCGACATCCTTCAGCGTCTGCAGCTTATGTTTAATTTTATGCATATTGGAGAAAAAGTCAATCGCTTCCTCCACGCTCATCTCTAAAACATCATAAATATTTTTCCCCTTGTAGGTTACCTGCAGGGTTTCTTCATTGTAGCGCTTGCCGCCGCACTCCTCACATGGGACATAGACATCCGGCAAAAAGTGCATGGATATACGCAGGATGCCATCTCCCTGACAGGCTTCACAGCGCCCACCCTTTACATTAAAGGAGAAGCGTCCCTTTTCATACCCGCGCATCTTTGCTTCCGGGGTCTGTGTATACAGGTCACGGATATCATCAAACACGCCGGTATAGGTCGCAGGGTTACTCCGCGGTGTTCTTCCGATCGGATCCTGTGAAATATCAATCAGCTTGTCGATGTTTTCAATACCCTTGATTTTCTTATGCTTACCGGGGCGGATTCTGGTTCTTCCAAGTGCATGCATGACGCCCTTGCTCAATACCTCATTAACCAGAGAAGATTTTCCACTTCCGCTCACACCGGTTACAACAGTGAGTGTTCCCAGAGGGATTTTCACACTGACATTTTTCAGATTATTTTCGCTGGCACCGACAATCTCCAGCTTCTTGCCGTTTCCCTTACGTCGTTTCGCCGGTATTTCGATTTTGCGTTTCCCGCTCAGATACTGACCGGTTAAGGAATTTTCATTTGCCATGACTTCCTCCGGTGTACCGGCTGCGACAACATTGCCGCCATGAATTCCGGCACCCGGGCCGATATCAATGACATAATCACTGGCACGCATCGTATCCTCATCATGCTCTACAACAATCAGTGAGTTGCCAAGATCCCGCATATTTTTCAGGGTGTCGATCAGACGGTCGTTATCACGCTGATGCAGACCGATACTCGGCTCATCCAGTACATACAAAACGCCGCTTAAACGGGAACCGATTTGCGTTGCCAGACGGATTCGCTGGGCTTCTCCTCCGGACAAAGAGCCTGCCAGACGATCCAGGGTCAGATACCCCAGACCGACATTGCTCAAAAAGCCCAGACGATCTGCGATTTCCTTGAGAATTAGCTTTGCGATATCCTTCTGCTGCTGTGTCAGCTCCAGCTGCTTCATAAATTCGATTGCCTGCTTAACCGACATGGTTGTCCATTCATAAATATTGATGCCGCCTACGCGAACACTTAATGCCTGATCATTCAAGCGGCGTCCTTTACAGACTGGGCATGGTGCCTCTGCAAGGAAGGTCGCATACCATTCTCTGGACATTGTGGAGCTGGTTTCCATATAACGGCGTTCAATCAGGGTACATACACCCTCAATAAACTCCGTCTTCTTCATGACATTCCCGCTGCGGCTTGCCAGACGATAGGAAATGAGATCCTTGGAGCCATACAGCAGAATATCCAGTTCGCTTTTCTTCAGATCCTTGATCGGTTTATCAACATCAATCTTATAATAGTCGATCAATGCCTTGAATCGCTGCCATTCCAGATTCTCTGTTCCGACGATATTCTTATAGTAAATGATACCGCCCTGTCGTATGGATTTACTGCGGTCAGGTATCAGATAATCCACATCCACCTTCTGCGTGATGCCAAGACCCTTACAGTGGTCACAGGCACCAAATGGCGCATTAAAGGAAAACAGCCGCGGTTCCAGCTTCGGAATGTTAAAACCGCAGTATTTACAGGAATAATTGCTGGAAAAAAGAATCTCCTCTTCATTATATGTAACGACTGCCAGTCCATCACTCAGTTTCAGCGCAGTTTCCAGTGAATCGTGAAGTCGGGAACGATCATTCCCCTTTACAATGCGGTCTACAACCACATCGATATTGTGCTTTTTATTTTTCTCCAAAGCCTCCACATCCTCCAGAAGCTTCATTTCTCCGTCTATGCGGACACGAATATAGCCTTCCTTGCGCAGATGCTCAAACAAATCCTTGTGGGTACCCTTTTTCCCATGCTCGATTGGAGATAAGATGGTCAGGCGTGTCTTATCCTCAATTTCCATGATACGGTCCACCATCTGCTTAATCGTCTGGGATGTGATCGGTTCATTGTGTGTCGGACAGTAGGGAATTCCTACTCTTGCATACAGAAGTCTCAAATAGTCATAGATTTCCGTTACCGTTCCGACAGTGGAACGCGGATTGTTGCTGGTCGTTTTCTGATCGATGGAAATGGATGGGGAAAGTCCCTCAATGGAATCCACATCCGGTTTCTCACTGTTGCCAAGGAACTGGCGTGCATAGGCACTCAGTGATTCCACGTACCGCCGCTGTCCCTCTGCATAGACCGTATCAAATGCCAGAGATGTCTTACCGGAGCCGGATACACCGGTCATAATAACAAATTTATCTCTGGGAATACGGATATCGATGTTTTTCAGATTGTTTTCTCTTGCACCCTTGATATCTATATAGTCATGATTCATAATCATTACCTCCAAACTTACCATATTATTATACATTAGTATTCCCGAAAAAGCCTAAGATTTCGCATCTTTTTTGTAGGAATTTCAAAGTTTGGAAAAAAATTTAATTTCTTTGAAAGGTTTTTAAGGGCTGCTGCATGTTATAGATGGAAACCCTAAGGAGGAAACAAAATGAAAAAGAAAGCTATTATAGCAGCACTGCTGACATTAGGACTGGCGGCAGGCGTTGGTACACAGATTCATGCACAGGATACAGCGTATCTGTGCGGAGGAAACCATTCCCACATGCATATGGCGGCAGATGACTGCCTGCGTACACTGCAGGAACAGCAGGCGGCCAGAGATGCGGCAGCCAAGCGACAGGCAGAGGCCACACAGAGGCAGAATGCGGTGGTAACACCAGCTTCTAATTCAACAGTACAAGCAGCTGTTAAAACAGAAACAGCAGAAAACACAGCATATACGGGAGGCACTCAGCAGCCAGATTCTGTACAACCGGTAGCAACTGCACAGCAAAGTACAAATACTGCCACAGCCCCTTGTCCATATCATGAGAATTGCGATGGAACGCATCAGCACAATGCAAACTGTGATGGAAACCATCTGCATAATGAAAGCTGCAATAACGGTATGCAGGGAAATCATCACAGTGAACGTCATAATCAGGGAGCACATCACGGCAGCGGAAGTGGGCATCACAGAAGATAGAAGTACACACTTTTACAGGATTTCCTGTATAATGAAGGCATAGAGGGATGATAACGGTATGAAGAGTGAAGAGGAAATACAAAATGCCATAGAGCTATATGCGGATATGGTTCAGAAAATCTGTGTTCTGCATATGAAGCAGCGTGCAGATGCAGAGGATGTGTTTCAAACAGTTTTTCTGAAGTATGCACAGAGCGATCCGTTTCGCGACCGTGAGCATGAGAAGGCATGGCTGTTGAAGGTAACGATGAATGCATGCAGAGAGAGGTTTCGCGGATGGTTCCATAAACGTGTGGATTTGCAGACAGAAGTGGAGGCCTGTGCGGATCTTCGGGATGACACCTATTTCCTGCTGGATACATTGAATCAGCTTCCTCCACATTACCGGGATGTCCTGTATCTGTTTTATTATGAAGGCTATAAGGTTCGGGAAATATCTGAAATCAAAGGCAAGAATGAAAATACGATACATACCTGGCTGAAAAGAGGCAGGGAAGCGCTGCGTGAAAAATTGGGAGGTGAGCTTGATGATTTTCGATGAGTTTGACGGCATTCATGCCAGTGATGAAATCAAACAGAAAACCCTTCACAACGTCATGAAGCAAAGGAGCAGAAAGAAAAGATCCGGTTTACCAGCGGTTCTGATACTTTGTGTCACCTGTCTTCTGGTTATTCGTTTTCAGCCATGGAAGCTGATGGAAGCCTCCCCTGCTCCTGCCCCTGTTCCGGCCGTATACAGCTATGTAACACTGGATATCAATCCAAGTATGGAATGGAAGCTGGATGAACAGAAGCGAGTGGTGAGCGTTACTGCATACAATAAGGATGCGGATAACATTCTGAGTGAGCTGCAGCTGGAGGGAATGCAGCTGGATGCGGCACTTCGGATGCTGCTGGAAAATGAACGGTTTTCCACATATATGAAATCTGGCTTTCTGGAGGTCAGTGTGTATTCTGAAAACAGCAGCGTATCTTTTGCTTTGGAGCAGCAGATCAATCAGCAGCTGAAGGAAGCGATGCCGCAAAATCAGTTTCATTGTTCCCATCTGGATGATGCTACACATCAGGAAGCTCAGCAGCATCATATGTCTGCCGGGAAATATCGTGTAATTGATGAAATTCTTCTGCATGATACAAGCAAAGGCGTAAAGGAGCTGCAAAAGCTAAGCATGAAGCAGCTGTATTCCATTTTGGAGCGCTATGATCCTTCGGCAGTACCGGAGGGATGCCATGGAAAGCAGATGAGAAAAGGACACCATCACGGCAGCTAAAGCTGTTCCCTGATTTCAATACCATCCGCTTACACAGCCAGATCGGATGGGACTACAGCCTTTTGAAAAAGGAAGAGCATTGAAAAGGCGTGGGCAGCTAACAGGCTCTTTCTTACTATAGGATAGTTGTATAAAAAGATTTCAGTTCTATTGAAGAATACAACAGATTTTGAATTCTCTTAATTTTATTTGTCCAAAATAGAGTAAGAACCAGCTAACATATGTCTGTTTTTAATGACACTCTTACATAAAACAAACACCCCGGCCCTGCTGGGGTGTTCTCATAAAAAAAGCACAGAGCATTCACGTTATATGATTGTTCTGTGCTTTGTGCGTTTTGATTATGACAGAAATTTTCAATGCCTATGCAGGAATCGTTTTATACGATTCCTCACAGAATGCTTTATCCAGGATTTCTTTCTTATTCCTTGATCTGTTTAAAATACTGAACCGCCTGACAGCCGCGTCCCGTGTGAACACCTACCACGCTTACCAGCTTGATGATCTGGTGTGCTGCATTGGGAAATGCCTGCTTCAGCTTCTCCATGTAAACAAGCGCTTCAGCCTCATCATCCGCATGGGCAACGGTGATCAGATAGGAATCATCCACATGCTCACTCTTCATGATTTCAATTACGCGATCCATCGCCTTGTGCATCGTGCGCACCTTGTCGAGCACATCAATTTTCCCACTTGTTTCCTCATTAATTTTCAGAATCGGTTTGATTTTCAGCAAGCCGCCCAATGTGGCTGCCAGCGGTGTCAGACGTCCGCCGCGTTTCAGATGCTGCAAATCGCTTGGCAACAGTATGGTATTGGTTGTATGCACGATGCGCAGCAGCACTTCCTTGATTTGATCGATGCTTTTTCCCGTCTCATGCAGCTGCTTTGCCAGCTTGATCATGTATTCCTGCACGACAGCTGTTACATGACAATCAACGTAGTCAAACGCAATGCCCTGCTGCTGTGCAATCATCTCCATGGCATTGATTGTCCCGCTCAGTCCGCTGCAGATCGGCACAGCGAATATCTGTTCGTAGCCCTGCTGCTTCAGACCTTGAAACAGCTCTTCAATTTTCCCCAGAGAAGGCAGGGAGGTGGAAAGCATTTTTCCATCTCTCATCAGAGCATAAATTTCATCAATGCTCAGTTCCTCCAAATCCTGATAATTTTTATTGTCACAGCTGACCTGCAGAGGTACGCTGTAAATTCCTTCCTTCGCAAGCTCCCCTACGGATTTTCCGGTCCCACTGTCTGTCACAAATGCTATTTTCATATGATTCAGCCTCCTGTTGTTCTTATTATACCTTATTTTCTCTTCAAAAAAAACTGTGACCCTTTCGGTTCGACACTTTCCGCCTGCATAAGACAAAAGGTGCACAGCGGCACCTTTTACATTTCTACCTTGCGGATATACTGAATCCCCAGACAGCCTACACCGGTATGTGCACTGATAACTGCACCAATCAGACCATAGTATAAATCCAGTCCGGGAAATGCCTCTTCCATCATGGCTTTCAGCTTCTCGCCTTCCTTTGGCGCGCCGCTGTGAAGAACGGTAAGCGTATAGGCTTCATTTAACCCACGCTCCTGAAATGTGGAAATCGCCTTGGATTGCGCCTTGCTCATGGTACGAACCTTATCGTACACATCCACCTTGCCTTCACTTTCACGATCCAATCGCAAAATCGGTTTGATTTTCAGCAGTCCGCCAAGTGCAGCTGCCAGCGGTGTCAGCCGGCCTCCACGCTTCAGATGCTGCAGATCATCCGGTATGATCAGCGTTCCGCTATCTGCCGCACTGGCACGCAGACGCTCCACGATGGTTTCCAGATCATGCCCCTGCTTTATCAGCTGTCTGGCACTTTCTGCCAGATAACGCTGGATATTGCAGGTTGTATACGATTCGATGACATGCAGATTCACCTTATGCTCCTTGGCTACCGCCTGCATGACACTGGAGGTAGAGGATAAGCCGCCACTCAGCGGAACTGCGATGACCGCTTCATAGCCCTCTGCCTTCAGCTGTGTAAACAGCTCCTCCACAAGTCCCATAGGAGGCATGGAGGTTGTCGGCATTTCGCCGTTTCGCAGATATTCATATATTTCTTCTACGGTTATATTCTCTCCATCCAGAAACATTTTGTCCTGAATGATGATTTGTAATGGCAGATAATAAATTCCTAATTCGCTGGCCTGCTGCTTTGTCAGACCGCTGCCGCTGTCGGTTACGATTGCGATTTTCATAAGACTCGCCCCTTTTCTGTATTCGTGTTCCCTCGCGAATGCAGGGTTTTCGATACTGTCAATTACACAAGCGTGTAAAAATATCCTGTTCCATTATACCAAGTTTATTTTGAAAGTCAAACGAGAATCCTTGCATTCTGCATTCCAATTATCGGATAATGGATTTTAAAAAGTCATTTCGACTGAATACAATCGTACTGTAAGGCTCGATATTCACCTTCTTAATCAGGATATCCTCAGATGCTCCGTTATAATAAATCAGCGGATATGCCTCTTCAAATTCATAAGAGAAATAGTCTCCTGTTGGATTGAAGATAATCACCATATCATCGTGCTCGTCCTTGATTTTATACAGCAGTACCTTTTGGGCGATATCCGAAAAGGACACGTGCTGTTCCACATCCTCTTTCATGGAATAACGCAGAATCGGATGCTCCTTCCGGATACGGATCAGATCCTTTGTGATATTCACCATATCCTGATACTGGTTTCTGCGCAGATAATCCAGTTTATTTATTTCATCACTTTCCTCATAGGTGTTCGGAAGTCCGTGCTTGCTGCGGGCAAATTCCTGTCCGGAGTGGATGAAAGGGATTCCCTGCGCAAGCAGAACCGCTGCCATCAGCATTTTGGCACGGGCAATGCGTACCTCCTTGCTGTCTTCCTTGCAGCATTCCTTCAGCTTATCCCAGGATGTCATATTGTCATGGCATTCCACATAATTGACCGCGTTTCTCGGATGTGTGAACATCGGCTCCATTCCGATATTCGTACAGCTGCCGCTCAGACAGTTCTTCATGATATCAAGCAGATAAACTGCCCCGGTGCAATAGCCTTTGACACTGACCTCATTGGTATTGGTACGTCCCTTGACAACATCCCGGAAGCGATCGGAGAAATGAGCGACATACGGCATCTGTGCGTTGTTGGAAATACTGGCACGTTTTCTGGAATCCAGAAAGCTCGGCATATCCCAGCCCTCGCCATAGACCATGAAATCCGGATTGAGTGCCGTGCAGGCCTCATATACCGCATTGATGGTTGCCACATCCAGGATTCCCATCAGATCAAAACGAAAGCCGTCAATATGATAGGTTCTCACCAGATAGGTACAGGCATCCACGATATATTTATGACACATTTTCCTGCTGGAATCCACATCATTACCGCAATAGGTACCATTTGAGAAATCACCGTTTTCATTCATTTGAAAATAGTAATTCGGCACGGTATTTTCAAAGGCGTGCGTATCCTTATCGTATACATGATTGAATACCACATCCAGATTGACGCGGATTCCCTGTTTATGGCAGTCCTCCACAAGCTTTGTCAATCCAAACATTCGTCCGTATGGATTGCTTGGGTCGGTACTGAAACTGCCCTCCAGAACACGATACTGCACCGGATCATAGCCCCAGTTATAATGCAGCAGTGGATAGTTTTCATCCACAGAGCCAAAATCCGTTATCGGCATCAGCTGAATGTGTGTGATTCCCAATGTCTTCAGATAAGAAAATCCGCTGCATTGCTGCTTTGTCATTTCGTTTTCCTCTACAAACCCACGAAATTTTCCAGGCATTGTGACACCGATTCCCTTCTGCATCGTGAAATCGCGCACGCTTGTTTCATAGATAATGGCATCACAGGCACTGGTCATTTTCGGCAGGGGTACGTCCTGCACGCGGATTTTATCCAAATCGACAACCGCACTTCTGCGTGAATTTTCAATCGAAGCGGTTCCATACGGATCAATGCTTTCCCGCCAGACACCGTTTACCCGGACAAGGTAAACATAGGTCGCATTCTCCAGATTTTCCAATATGGTATAGCGGTATACCCCCTTGTCTGTCCGTTTCATTTCATACGTATACAGACGGTTGTTCTTGCAGACCTCCAATTTGACTCTGCTGGCTGTCGGTGCCCATAAGGCAAATGCAGTCTGATCTCTGTCATAGGTGTACCCAAGATCATTTCCGGCATAAAAAAACTGTTCATCAAAACGCTCTGTCTTGACGATACCACTGTATTCCAGCACCACACCCCGTGCGTGCTGATGCATTACCTGGTATTCCACACCGATTTCAATCGGATCGTATAATGCCAATGTATATTTATTGTAATTATTTTGTGTTGTTTCAATAGACTGAATGTGCAGATCAAAGAGATGTCCCTGATCATCCTTCAGATAGAATTTATTACTGACTCCCTCGTAGCTGTTTCTAGACATAAATACAATGACCTTGTCGTAGTCATCCAGATACGCCTCGTAATACTTTTCCTGTCGCATACTTATCACCATGTATTATTATACCAGAGTTTTCCATGTTTATCACCAGAAAGGTAAAACAGGTGCTGTTCTTTTGCTCATCGGTTCAGGTTAGGGGATATGATTTTAATGGCTATGGAATCATTCGGATTACAATTTCAGCTTTCAGGGAAGCAGGACGATCGGCAGCACAATAAAGAATAAACGATGCCTTCATTTCCTGTAAGATGGTTGTAAAAATAGAAGGTATTCTTTTCTATTGAAAGAAAACAAGCTGGTTTAACCTGCCGTTATTATAAATGCAAAAAGCATCTATGCACAGCATGGTAACCTTCGTATACCACCCTTTGTACAGATACTGTTTTCCGTATGAACCAAACGCTGTATTTTGTATGCTTCCTATCCTTGTACGTGCAAAGGAGGGAGAAGCGTCTCCCAGCTTTTTTATGAGGGCCTTCCCCCCCTGCAGCACGGTTTCTTGCCCTTTAAGCTTTTAGCTGGCGATAAGTCAACCTTCAGGATTCTTTCACGGTGGAGTTAAATTCCTTCCAAGCCTTCTTTAGGGTATCAGGCTCCATGATCAAACGTCTTCCGATATCAGCTAATGCAAATGCTCCGTCGAGCAGAGCCCGGCTGCCCTCCTGTGATATCGTGGCAGCGGCCATTTCACGGGAATGTCCATTTACACAGCTGTCTGCAATTTTGATATAGCCCTGCAGTGTTGGACAGCAATAGCTGACACTCCCCACGTCACTGCTCCCCTGTGCAACCTCATCCACACCTTCCCATACATAGCCGAGATCCTCGTACTCATCCTGCAGCATATCCGCAAGGGTATAGTTGATAACACAATCATCATACGGACATTCATAGGTGGTGATACGATTGGTACATCCGCTCATCGTACAGGCACCTTCTACACAGGCTTTTGCTTTTTCACAAAGCTCTTTTACATACTCCATCGTTTCCCCGCGGAAATAATATTCCAGACTCGCATACGCAGGTATGACGTTTGCGGCTTCCCCTCCATGCGCAATCACACCATGGATAAATGTATTCGGTTCTGCGAACTGCCGCAGCAGATTGATCGACAGATAGCTCATGACTGCCGCATCCAGCGCACTTTTCCCGTTCTGCGGTGTACAGGCATGCGCATTCTGCCCAAAAAATTCAAAACGCAGCGGATAGATGGCAAGCGTTCTTCCCCCCAGAGAATTCTTTGTGTCCGGGTGCAGCATCAACGCTGCATCCACATCATCAAACACATGTGCAGCAGCCATGGAAACCTTCCCTCCGAAGTTTTCTTCTGCCGGCGTACCAATAACGCGCACCTCTCCTCCAATCGCTGACAGTATGCTTTTTAATGCACAGCCGGCTGCCAGCGACATTCCCGCTATCAGATTGTGACCACAGCCATGTCCGACCTCCGGCAAAGCATCATATTCACACATATAGGCTATGACAGGCCCCGGCTTTTCGCTTTTCCACACTGCCAGAAAACCGGTAGGTACCACGTATTCCTCCGTTACTTCAAATCCCTCTTTTTGCAGCAGCTTACACAGGACACGCATGGACCGAAATTCCTGATTTCCGATTTCCGGGTGTTCATATAAATCATGTACAAGATATTTATATTCCTCTATATGCTCCTGTAGATAATGCTTCAGCTGTTTCTTCATATCATCCCTCATTTCTATTCTTCATTGTATAAGCGAACCAGATATTTTTCAAGTCTAGAAGTCATGAAAGGAAAAAAGAACTGAATATTCAGTCCTTTCTAAGCTTCCGTTTATTTCATATTTACAGGTTCAATATTCCAGATTTCCTCCGCGTACTGTTTGATGGTACGATCACTTGAGAAATAACCGGACTGTGCGATATTGATCAGACAGGTTTTTGCCCATCCCTCTTTATCGCGATAACGGTCTTCGATATTTTTCTGTGCGTGAGAGTACGCTTCAAAATCCGCCAGCAGCAGATATTCATCATTTTTGAACATCAGCTCGTTATAAATCTGTTTGAAGTCCTTCGGATCATTGGAGAAGGTAGAATCGACAAAGCTGTTTACCACCTTCTGAATGTTGGCATTCTCATTGTATTTTCGCCATACATCATAGGAATTCTCATGCTTCACAAGAGCGACATCATCGGCGCGTAATCCAAAGATTTCCGCATGGTCATAGCCGACTCTTTCCACAATTTCCACATTGGCACCATCCATAGTTCCCAGCGTAATTGCGCCGTTCATCATAAATTTCATGTTTCCGGTACCGCTTGCCTCTTTACCTGCTGTGGAAATCTGTTCGGAAACATCAGCAGCATTCATCAGAATTTCCGCAATGCTTACCCCATAGTTCGGAAGGAAGACAACCTTCATATATGGAGAGACATCCGAGTCGTTATTTACCTTGTCGGCTACATAGTGAATCAGCTTGATAACCTCTTTGGCAAACGTATAGCTAGGTGCCGCCTTTGCCGCAAAGATAAAGGTTCTCGGATAAATACGGAAGGATGGATCCTGCTTCATACGGAAGTACAAATCGATAATGTTCATGACATTCAGCAGCTGACGCTTATAGGCATGCAGACGCTTTGCCTGTACATCGAAAATGGAATTGACATCGATATCAATGTGCAGTGTATCCTTAATATAAGCCGCAAGGATTTTCTTACGCTCCATCTTCACATCCATAAATTCCTTCTGCAGATCCTTATCATCTACGTACTTCATCAGATCCTGCAGTCGCTCCGGGTTGGTCTTGAATGCAGAGCCGATCGTTTTTTCCAGCAGATTGCTCAGCTGCGGGTTGGAGTACAGCAGCCATCTTCTGTGCGTGATACCATTTGTTTTGTTGTTGAATTTATTCGGATAGATGTCATTGAAGTTCTTCATAACATCTTCCTTCAATATTTTCGTATGCAGTGCAGCCACACCGTTGACACTGTGTGAACCGATGATTGCCAGATTTGCCATGTGAACCTGTCCATCCTTTAACACACAGCACTCATTCATCAGATCGGATCTGCTCATATCATGACTTACTTCATATTTAAAGCGACGATCGATTTCCTCGATGATCATAAACACACGTGGCAGCAAATCCTGTACGTACTGAATCGGCCATTTTTCCAGAGCTTCGCTCAGGACAGTATGATTTGTATATGCCATGGTATTCTTTGTGATATCCCAAGCCTGATCCCAGTCGTATTTGTAATCATCCATCAGAATACGCATCAGCTCCGGAATACAAAGTACCGGATGGGTATCGTTCAGCTGAATCGCAACCTTTTCTGAAAAGTTATCCAGTGTATGGTAGGTAGACATATGGGATTCAATAATATTATTCAATCCTGCAGCTACGAAGAAATACTGCTGCTTCAAACGCAGAATCTTGCCATGCTCGGTAGAATCATCCGGATAAACGTTACGGCAAATCTCACGCACCTCATTCACATATTCATTCAGACTGCTCGCATCACAGGCATCATCCGCCACCTCTGCGCTCCACAGACGAAGTGTATTTGTCAGGTTGGTGTTCTGTCCGACAATCGGCATATCATAAGGCACGGCACGTACAATCAAGGAAGGCACATGGTTAACGATTGCCTTGCCGTCTTCTCCCATCCACATGTCCACATGTCCGCCAAAGTTGACATTGACTGCATGCTTTGGTTTCCGCACTTCCCAGACATTGCCTAAAGACAGCCACTGGTCAGGTACCTCCACCTGTTCGTTGTTTACGATTTTCTGTTTAAAGAGACCATACTCATAGCGAATACAGTTTCCATGTCCTGCCAGGTTCAGGCTGGCAAGTGAATCGAGGAAACAGGCTGCCAGACGTCCCAAGCCTCCATTTCCCAGACCTGCATCGCTTTCCAGATCCTCCAGCTCGTTGATATCCAGCCCAAGCTCTGCAAGACCCTCCTTAGCGATTTCATAGATTCCCAGATTCATCAGATTGTTAGTCAGCAGTCTTCCCATAAGAAATTCCATGGAAAAATAATACATCTGCTTTTCCTGTTTTTCGGCTATGACATTCTTACTGGCGTTCCAGTGAATGCTTGCATAGTCACGAACCATTTCCCCCAGAATCATATATTTTTCAGTGATGTGGGCCTGTTCAAACGAACGACCGTAGCGCTCTATAATTCTTCTTTGAAACTCTTCCTTGAACTCATTTTTGTTCTTAAATTCGTTAGCCATAACTTTAACTACTCCTTCCAGCTCGCCTTTTATTTTACATTATTTTACACGTAATTACAAATACAAAAACTGTACGTAAAGTGCGCAAAGCCTCCCTTCTCCTGCTATTTTATGGTCTTTCTTCTCTTTTGTGACAAACAGGAGGAAAGGATACCGCTTCCACGATTTATGAAAATTTTAAAAGAAAAGAATATCCGAGCATTTCTCTGATATTCTTTCCATTTATTCTTTATTTAAACGTTGTGTTTCGATTGATTTATCATTTGTAAAAATGTATACAATTCCTTATTCCCATACGGAAAAGGCTACTCAATGTCCTTTAGAAAGACCCAGCTCTGTATTTCCTTCAGCAGTACACGGCTGTCCTTGATTTGCTGAATGGTATACTTTTGATTTTTAACCCAGGCGGGAATCTGTTCTCCGCTCGCATACCTCTTTGTGTTCTTTTTGATGCGGACCTTGCTTCCCACCTGTACACGTAAAGCGGAGGTGTTGGAGGGCTGTAGGTCCGAGGATGAAACCCAGGAAAGGATTTCTTTCAGCAATACCCGGTTTCCGTTTATCTGCTGCACCGTATAGGTCTGCTTCTTCACCCACTCAGGAATGCGCTCTCCGCTGGAATAATATTTTGCGGCTGCCTTCACATTGACCTTTTGCCCTGGCTGGATCTGTGTCTGTGATGCTTCCGGCTTTTCCTGTAATGGCGGTGTAAGCTTCTCATGAAGCAGGTATCCAAGAAACTGCATTCCCTTATAGCCGTTCGGATTTCCTTTCACATATTCAAACATTGCCCCGCCGTAGTTGGACTGGCTCCAGGCAATGGTGTGGATATCCAGCAGGTCTTCACATACGGCCACATGACCGTATTGTCCCGATTTCCATATCATCAGTGCTCCCGGCTCTGCATAGTCCGCATGCCGAAAGCCTTTGGAATAGTTATTCCACAGCTCCTGCGCACCACTGACACGGGGATCATCGAGGTATTCCTTTCGATTCAGAATTTCACTGATTCTGGCAGTCGCATAGGTAACGCAGTTTGGCATTGGGACGCCGGTTCTTTGTATTGCCCATTGCATCCAGCTGCTGTCTGCCAGATTGGACAGGCTGGTTCTCTTCTTGAATGTCATATGATTCTCCTTTTTATAATAAGCTATATGCCTTACTTATCTTTTGCATCAACTTCATTGTCCTCCATCGGTATCGTTGCTTTTAGGATATCTAAGAATGACCTATATGCATCCTTTATATACCGGCATACCGCAACACCAATCGTAGAAATAATCATCGCCATCGTTACGGTATCCTGCATTTTCCCGAATACATCCGGTAAATAGGGAGCTAACAAAGTCCCTGCACTGTCAATAGCAATAACCATTAAAATCGTGCCAAGCATTAACATCAATGCTTTTTTTGCTGTATAGCATATTTTTCGTTTATCAAAAGCTTCTTTGGTTATTTCGATATGGTAATAAAGACTTAATACAATGTTGGCTCCCATGGCCAGCATAAGAACAGCAAAGCACAGTATCACCAGCTGTAAATCTTTAACTAGCATTATAGAAAAATCGTTCATCCCATTTCCTCCTATCAAGCTGCAGTTCATTCGATCCATGCCGGCTTCTCTGGTATACAACGCGTAAGTGGCGCTTCCAGCCACGCCTGATACCAGCGCCTAAGCTCTTCCTCTCGCTGCACTGTATTCACATGCAGACGATACCATGTATCTCCACGATTGATAATTGCAAAGCACTCCTCTTCTCTGCGTTCGCGTATTGAATTCGGCTCTATGACATCCTGCATATATTGTTCCCATTTCTCATCCGACCAAATGAGCTGGTTCCCTTTATCAATCAAATATCCATAAGCTCTGTCTGCATCAATTTCATTCTGACAATTTACACAGACCGTTTCATACCCTTCCATCGCAATCGGATCATATGAAAACGCAATGCAGTTTTTATCTTTATCCACACACATATAACCTTTTCTTCCGTCGATGCTCTGCATATAGGATTGTATTGTTTTTTCCATAAAGCCTCCTTATCCCACTACGGCAATCCAGTTTACACTCGTTGCCGTTGTATTTGAACGATTGATATAAATGTCAAATCCCGTACTGTTCTGATTCGCTATAGATGCTCCCTTTACAGTTGTACCAATCACGGTAGAATTGGCAGTAACACAAATTCTTGGTGTTCCACTGAATGACGTACTGATATGTATTTTAGTTGGTGTATTCGCTACTGGAGTAATTGATACATAACCGCATTTAAATGCAGATCCATTGATAGTTCCTGCCACCGACAGCCCGCCATTCGCCGTCATTTTACCAGCAGCCTGTAGTGCTCCTTCGCAATAAAAGCCTTTTCCGTTATAAACTCTGACCCATGTTGTATCTTTCATATAAATTCCACCGCCATATGTTTCGCTATACCAGCCAGTTGTTCCGCTGCTGCGAAACCAGTTTGAACATTTTATAGAATTAGAGTAAAGCTCAGCACCATTCACAGATAAATGCCCGCTGGATGCTTCCTTTATGGTAGAAGTTTTTGACGTTGCATTCTGATAATAAAAATCAATATAGGGAGAATTAGCACAAAGACTCATAGTACCTGACGATAAAACAATACCTGATTTTTTATCACTGACTGATGTTTTTCCAGCTGTGAATAAGGAACCTGCTGTACGAATGGACCAGGCACTGTCCACTATACTTTCAGACTCTGCTACCTTACCAAAAGCAATCCCTTTCCCTCCGCTTTTGAAGTCCAAAGTAACTGCCCCAGTAGGTACTGTAGTCTGTGTTTCTGCTATTTTACCTAAAGCATCTTCAATCGTAATAGTTGCTATATAAGAGAGATCCGGTGACAATGCACCTCCCATAATAACAGCACTTCCGCTTGTAAACGCTGTGTTTGTATAGGATTGAATTTGTATTTTTTTACTCTTAATGCTATTTTTACCATTCAATGATGAAATTGAATAAACTGCGATAGCTTTCACATAGGCGCCTTCCGTATTGGAGGTACCATCGGCGTTACAGCGTTCTACTTTCAGTGAAACGGTAGGAGGTGTGTAATCTAAAACAGTAATAGATGTCGTTGCACTTGCCTTTCTACCGCGGCTGTCTGTTACTGTACCTGTAAATGTATTGGTTCCCGGCTGATTCAATTTTTCAATCGACAAGCTGCTGCTCTTTGCTGAATAGCTGCCACTGATTTCATAGGTTGATATGGTACTTCCATGGATCCCTGCACCGCTAATACTTATATTTGCTCCGGATATTCCTTTTACATAAATTCCCCATGATGATGGAACCTCATGATCTACCCTGCTAATACTTGGGATGTTGATGCTTGGCACAACTGATGCAGGCACATTTAATGAAAAGGATTTTGTTACAGCAGAGCCCACTGCTGTGCTTCCTGAGTATGTCTGTACACTTATGCTTGCTGAGGCGGATGTTGCTTTCGGTATCTGAGCAGCATCACTAAGCGGTGGTGTAAAGGTACAGGATGTTGTCTGCCCTGTGTAGGTGCGTGTAATCGAACCTAGCTTATAAGTTACTTTATGTGTGAAATCACTACTAAGGCGTGTTATGTTGACGGTAATCGCTGAGCCCAGCGTACTCCCGCTGATCGAGCTTATGGATGAAGCTCTTGGAATCTTGGTAAGTGTCTTCGAGGCAGACCCGCTGACCTTGTAGCCTCCGGAGAACGGAACGGTCCAGGACGCACTGGCACTGACGCTCTTGCTTCCGTCTGCGTTATGCTTGATACCTGTAAATTTCACGGAGCCCAGATTTTTTGAGCCATTGACCCCGATATTATAGGCACCAAATTTTAAGGTCTTACTGGTACCGTTACAGGTAACAGTCATACTGCTACCCGCATCTGCGGCCGCCCACCATCCATCTGTGAATTTCACAGTAACCGCAACACTAACATCAGACGTGTTATTCGTGACACTTACATTACTCTCTGTCAGAGTTAAAACTAATGATGACATTTTTTACACCTCCTATGGTATATATTTGATTGACATGTTTCCATTACTGCGAGGTACGAAATGAAATTTGCCAACGGATAAACTGTTTTGAATATTTGCGTCGGTTATAACCAGCTGTGAATTGGATATATATGCAATTTCAGATCCTCTGTCAAGGAATGCTATCTTTTCATTCGTAATTTCAAGTGAAAAGGCAGAATCACTTTCACCGATTTCAATACGTCCCTTGATAAAGCGAATGAATTTTTCTATTTCTTCCTTGTTTGTCTGTACTACTCCCTCTAATTTTTCTACCAGTTCCTTTGATTCATTAAAACGTATTGTTACAGTATCACTTTGCTGTTCAATAATAGATTTCGTAATGCTTTGTTCCAATTCACCTGCTTCAGTTTTTGTAAGATATCCAGTTTCCACCATCGTTCTAATTTCTTTCTTGGTCTCGCTAAGAGATGTATTGGATATATTTAAAATCGTTTCCTCCGCTGCAGAAATTTCCGCTGAAAAGTCATTTACAACCTCCCATTGCGATGTATCAGAATTATATTTTTTTAACACACTCCGCATCGCAGAGGTATCCAGCCACATACAGTCGGTCCGCTCTGGTGACGTGGGAGAGGAAATGATATCATTGTCTCCCTTGACCTTTGCCCAGCTGTAGAGTGTCACATCCAAACTGTCAGCCTGTGTAAAGTCCGTATATTGTCCTATGTAGACACCCGGTGTTTTTCCATCCTCTGCCGTAAAGGTCCGTCCTCCGTCATCGGAATAGCGGATATGTAGATAAGAGGTTTTTCCATCTGCACCATTGGTTCCTGGAATACCATCCGTCCCTTGAAATCTGGCCCATGTATATGCACCTGCCATCGTACTATCGGCAGGCAGATAGTCCACATAGGTACCGATATAGGCAGACGGTGTTTCTGTCAGCTGCTCATCGCTTGGATGCTCAACTGGTGCATACTTCACATGAAAATAGGTGGTTCTTCCATCATTTCCATCCTTACCCGGTGCTCCGTTTTGCCCGTCATAAACATTCACAAGAGAAATCGGCACACGGATTCCGTTCCATTCACAAGTAAAAATTGCAGAGTCTGTAAAATCAGAAGCTGTTAGCTGTATGCTTTTTCCTGTACGTGACCAGGATTCATCACCCAGCGTATCGGAGGAAATCCGGCTCCATCTGACTGCCGCATCCGATACCACAGCTGTGATATCTTCATCCCATGAAAGAATTTGTACGGAAAGCACGGTATCAATATCTCCGTTGCGAAAGGCGGTCCCCTTGGTGGAGTGCACCTTTACCTCATACCGTCGGCTGGCTTCGATTTTTTCCACCTTCGTCACCGTATCCTGTATCTGTGAAGTGATTTCGCCCTTGACCTTATCCACCTTCAGCTCCGTCTGCAGAATTCGCTTTTCGATAGAATCTGCTGCGCTATAATCGATTTGCGTCTTCGTAAGAGCCGGTGTTTCCACCGTAGATATCAAGGCACCGTCAAATACCAGCTCATGCTGAAAGACATACGATTCCAGACATGTACCGTCAAGCAGCGTAACCTGCAGGCGGTCACCTCTTTCCAAAGCCGGATTCCCTTTCCCTTCCATATGGATTGGTGCATAGGTAAAGCCGTTAAGACGCTCGAAAATCGGCTGAATCGTCGTCTTGCGGTCGAGATCAAGAATCGGATTGTCATTGATTTGAAATTCACATAAACCATGCGTTTCCACACTTTCCTCATCCCGAAGAAAAATATTATCATTCTGCGGCTGCCTCCCCAGTACAATAGAATTGACTGGACCAAATACATCATGACTTTCCAGTGTAAAATAGGTATCTGCATTCCATGAAGATACAGAATCCGAGAACCACTTTATACAGAGTGTTCCATTCGTATCGATGAGTGCAAATCCGGCTGTAGCCTGCGCAATCGCCTTAACCACATCGGCACAGGTTGCTTCCTCTCCCCAATACACCTCTTTATCAATGATGAAGTCTGCATTCGGCAGTCCAGTGATGTCCATACAAGGTATCTGTACCTGATCACATATTTTCTCCAGCAGCTGCTTTACACTTAGTGGATATGGTATCTCCCGCTGCAGTGGTTTATTAAAGAGGATCCTTGCATCCGCAAACCGTATTGTTTTCTGAATGTCGTGCAGCTCCTCCTGAACCTCGTAAATATAGAATGTTCCCTGTGCTGCGTATTCCACCCTGCCATCTGCCAGCTGAAACCCGGTATACAGCTGGAATTTCTCATCCTGTAATGACAGCTCATGCTCTGCAAATAGAACCATTTCACCATAACGGGAGATGAAGGTCCCCAGAAAGCTCTGGGAATCCTCATCATAAACAGCATCCTGCAGCTGATAAGAGACAGGAACAATACATTCATCACCAAGCACGATATAAGATGTCGGATGTATCACATCATCGCTGGTGGCTTGCAGAAATGCCTCACTAACCTGAATCATATCCTCACCATCCTTTGCTGCCCTCATACGGGATCAGCTCAATACTCATCGCATCATAAAGAAGCGGACTGGTACTCTTAATCTTCGGCACATGCTCGCCGCAATAGAATTGCTGTTTCTTATAAACACCAAGCTCGGGGACAAACCACTCTACCTCGAAGGACGGCTTTGCAAGGGATTCCAGCAGCGGCTGCATCTCCTCCTGCGGCATAACTGCGAACTCCAGCTTCAAAGACGGAATCCGATCAATCATATAACGAACCATCTTCCCGGATGCAGTTATTCTTCCGGATTTATCACTGACAAGATCATTTATTCCTGATGTACATGCGGTCACATGAGGAAGGATGCGCCCATCCAGTTTAACGATATATTCAATATTCATATCCATCACCTCATTTCAACATAGCCAGTTCTTTTTTGGAAGCGGCGAAGAGGCCAACCGCTTTTTTACCATCAATGTTCAGGTTCAACGAACGAATTGCATACAGGATTTCCTTTAGCAGGGCATCATTTTGTCCATTGCCATTTGCCTCCGTATGCAACCGCTGTGCAAGCTGTGTAATCCATCCGGTATTGCGCTCCAATGGCATAACTGCCTCCGCACCGCCTTCTCCAACCAGGGCAAGTGTCGGCTGCCGCAGTATACCACCTGTCGCAAGACGTGGAATATGTGGTACACTCAGTCCGACATGACCGCCTCCTAAAATATCCGGAATATCGAATCCTATCGAATTGATTCCGTCGATTCCCTTATTGATCAAATCAATTGCGGCATTCAACGGTGTTTTCAATATGTTCATCAATCCACCAAATACATTTTTGAAAATATCGCATACGCCCTGCCATGCCTTTCTCCAGTTTCCTGTGAAAACACCGGTCACAAAATCAATCAAACCTGATAAGATTCCACGGATGTTTCCGATAATGGATTTTACGCTGGTAAAGATACTATTCAGTCGGCTGGCAAATACATCAGCCAGATAGCTGACCAATGGCTTTAATACACTGTTCCAAAGATTCATAAATATATCCATGATCATCTGTATATACGGCTTCCATGAATTCCAGACTTCAATAGCGCTTTGGATCACCTTGGTGAAGGTATCCAGCAGGAATGTGGCAAGTGGTACCAGCACATTGTTCCACAGGGATGTTAGAATATCGTACACTGTCTTGACAGCAATTGCGAATACATCACAGAGAACATCAGAAAGCGGCTTGATCACCATATCGCAAAATTCAAGAAATGCATCCTTTAACGGCAGCAGTGCATTGTTCCATAAATTGTCAAAGGCTGCCTTAATCAATTCAATTCCGGGAGACAGGGAATCAATGAAGTCTCCTGTCAGCTGATTGATGCTGTTTCTAAATTCTTCATTTGTCTGATATAGCAGGGCGAACACTGCCACGACGGCAGCTGCCGCAAGCAAAAACATACCAAACGGATTATTCAAAAGAATGGTAAACAGCTTATCCATATTTTCCATCAGCCCCGGTACCAGCTCCTGAATCTGGATGAAGGTATCATACCAGCCCTTCATATTTTCAAGAAAATCAGTTGCTCCCTGTAAGCCTGCCGATATGGTGTCTACAAACGGCTGTAAAACCGGTCCCAGCTGCGGTGCCATTTCCAGCACCAGAGAGGACAGCGAGTTAAACTGATCGTTTATTGATGAGACGATGTCCGGTATTTGCAGCAGCTCCTTTATACCGCCTGCGCCATCTTCTCCTCCCGCTTCTCCATCGCCTTCCTCAACGGATGATCCGGAAGTCAATCCCTTTTTGCTGTTTCCGATAGACTGTATAGCCTCCTTGGTTTTGTTTACTACACCCTCTGCCGTTTCCTTCAAAGAGGAAATGCTTTCTGATATCTGAGTAGTTACCTTTGCTTGTACTGTCTGTAGGGTATCTCCCACCTTTCCAAACGAGCTTTGTATACCGCTGTTCATATCCTTTAAAGATCCAGAGATGCTTTGCTGCACACTGGATATGTTCTTTGAAATAGAGCTTTTCATATTCGTGAACACGGTATTCAGCATGTCTGCTGTCTTGATCTGTATGGAAGAGGTCAGCTTGGCCAGCCCTTCTTCCAATGTTTTCATCACGGCACTGATATCAATATCTACCTGTACCGCAGCGGCATTTTTTTCCTTTTTGCCCATCATGAACCTCCTTTCTAAAAACAGCACTCGTAGAAGGAGTGCTGTTACTGAAATGCAGCTTCCAGTACGGCCTGTAATTCTGAAAGCATTTCTAATTGGTCTCCCTCGCATACATTCTCCGGATGCTGTTTCATGCAATATGTCCGCCATTGTGTGCGTAACTGATTCTGTTCAGCACTAAATTGCTTCAAAATCTGCGGGTCTTCCTCACTGCGTATGGCAATCATCTGCCCCAGTGGTGTTTCTTTCCGCAGTCCTGCAAGCAGTGTGATAAACTCTTTCCAGTCCATCGAATCATCATACAGGTCCTTTCCCGGATATTGCATTGCGAAGGAGGCTTCTATCAGCTCCCAGTCTTCAAACAGGTCATACCAGACTCTGTCATTTACTTTTTTTTAGCCTGTTGTTCGCTTTCCTCAAGCGACATGTCCGCCATGGCAGCCATAATTGTCTTCATGATTTCCTGAAGAGCCGCAATACTGATTTCCTGTGTATTCAGATACAGCAGTGCATCCTCCCCCAGACTCATACGGATAACATCGTCAATCATAGTAAGATCTGTCGCATTCTCTGCTTTTCTTTTATCCATCAAGGCCATAATTGCAAGTGCGTTGGTCTTACTGGTATTGATGCTGTACACATGCTGTTCATCCAGCACCAGAAATGGGCGTTCATTCTTCGCTTTCAGGCGTTCTACCAGATCATATTTTCTGGCCATGGATTACTCCTGTACCGGTGCCGGGGTATACAGCGGTTTTCCATCTGCTATCATGTCAAATTCCAGTGGAGTCACGTTCGTGCTGTCACCGCCAAAGGTTTTAACATCCAGTACGCAGTCAAAGCTTAAAGCTGCTCCATCAGGGAATGCAATAGAGGCCTTGGTTTTGCACTCAGCGGCATCCTTATAAAGAGAGGCTGCCACATAATCGTTGCCGGCATCACCGATAGAACGTTTTCCCTTAACACTCACTGTCATTTTCTTTGCAGTCATCAGGGAATGTGCCCATCCGCTGCTATCCATGGATGTCCAATTCTCTGTTCCTCCCTCCATTGCGATGGAGAAGGATTCCAAATCCTTTACTGGCACCATATCTGCTTCTGCGGATGCCAGTCCCTTTGTTCCGATTTTAAATTCCATCTGATATACCGGATAAACTCCTGTTGTTACGTTTGCCATAGTTGTTATTCTCCTTTTCTGTATGTAATCATTACTTCAATATGGTATTCCATACCATTGTCAGGCAGCGGCTGCATATTGACAGGGGTGTCATATGGAAGCGCACACTGCACGATATTCCATGTGCCGATCGTATCCGGCTGTGCAAGAAAGAAATCATAAAGCTGCTGTGCAGTCTGTTCTGCCTCTGCTTCCTCATTCCATCGAATGACAAGCTCAATCGTTTTGCTGGCATAGCTCTGTTCATAGCTCTGGGCAGCCTGCAGTACTCCCTGTTTGCCAAGAACCGCAATGCTTTTGGGCTGATCACTGTGGATACAGCCAATGCTCCAGTCCGGACATTCCGTAATCGTCTGCAGATGCTGTTTGATATCACCTAGCAGCAATCGCTATCCCTCCCTTCTGTGAAGTCCTGCCGCATGCTGCAGAACCTCAGTGGATGAAATCACCGGTGTTCCTTTCCACACCTATATCATACCGGCAGCGCTCTGTCCGTGAACGGACAATCATAATTTCAAGGCGATTTTATGAATCACGCGCTTTGCTGTTTTATACACATTGGATTCCGTATTGTTTGTTGCTCTGGCACAATAGCAGCCATTCTTACAGCCGTACTCCATCGCATAGATTCTCATAATATTCTGCTGATTCTCCCCCAGCTGCTCCAGCCATTGCTCGACCTGATTCATCTGCTGTATATGTATGTTCAATTCTTTAATCAGCTCTGTTTCACGATAGATCAGCTCTTTCTTCCAGGGTGTCACATCCGTATATTGCTTTTCAGACAGCTCCCTATTGATCTCCGTAAGCTCCTTTTGAATCTCTTCCAGCATCCATTGGTGGTAAGGGTATTCCGTAAATTTGTTTACTACATACCGTTCTTTTAATTCCATTTCAGCTTTTCCCATAGTATCCTCCTTGCCGTCCCATTTCTGGGATATATTTTCATATTACTCGCGTGACAGCATTCTGTCAATCCATTTTTGGGACATAGCTTTTCATAAATGGTTGCAAAATTGGGACAATGCGTTATAATAAAAGAAAGAGGTGATACAATGTCCAGATGCTCTGATAAAATCCTGTCCCGACTGAGTGAAAAAAGCATGTCCTATGGGGAATTGTCTCGTCGTACCGGGATACCGAAGTCGGCACTGCAGCGATATGCAGTTGGTGAAACAGAAAAAATTCCAGTCGATCGGCTGGAACAGATTGCTTATGCGCTTGATACGACACCAGCAGAATTGATGGATTGGGGGAGTGACAGCAAGGACAACAGCATGTATGGCAATCACGCACAGAACCTGCTGTATTTTCAAAAGGACCAGGAGCTACTGGAATTGTATAAAGAGATTTATGATAATCAGACGCTTGCTTTGCTGTTTGATAAAACCAGAGATCTTGCACCCAATGATTTGGAAATGGTGTTAACAATCATCAATGGAATACGCAAGGAGCGTGGATTGGATTAAGGTATGAAGGAGGGATTTTCGTGGGGAGCTGCTTTAATTTTGAAGACTTCTGTGCTGAACATAACATTATTTTAAGAATTGAAAAGAACCTCGGATCAAAAATCAGAGGCTTCTGTTATTATGACGGATTTTATTACTACATCATTTTGAATAACCGCTGCTCCTGTGAACAGCTGCAGGAAACTGTGATTCATGAAATGATTCATGTTTTTGAAAATCATTTTATTTGCGATAGGGAAGATGCTCAATCATGTGAACATGAGGTACACACAATACTGCATCAGCTAAAACGAAAAGAGATGTTTCCTCAGCAACATACCATATAAAGAAGCTCAACGCAGCATTGAGCTTCTTTCTTATTCTAAGATTCTTTGCAAAGAAAGCGTAAGGAATACATGGTTTTACATATTTAATTAGGGAATGATGTGAAAGATATACACCTATTACATCAGAATACTTATTCAACTTTTTTGATATATATCTTAAAATCGCCATATTCAGGATAAAAATTTACGATATTCAAATACTCGTTTTTCTGAATTTTGAGAATCGCACTCTTTTTATTTTTTACCTGTGCCTTATCCCTAGCTTCCCATCTTACACTATTTACCTCAACCTGGAAAAATATCTCAGCGTTTTTATGCTTGCCTTCGACACTAACTTCGTATGTGCCCGCTTCAAATTCTTCTCCACACCGAAATGCTCCCGTCGTATTGTTCAATACAGCGATATCATCATGAAATATCAATGGTTCGAATTTAGAGCGCGTCATTATCACAGAACTACCCTGTGATAATGATATCTTGTTGCGATTGTAATATCTGGTATTCAAAATTGTTTGATTAACCCCAAGTTTAAATGCGTTCGTCTTAACCGGCTCCTTTGTAGAAACATCATAATATCCAGGTTCAAAGCCAGCCTCACCGACAACATATTCTTTGTCCCCTGCAATTACAACTCTGTCTGTCGGGCTGGATAATGCACTCCCTTGCAAGGATACATGTTCTTCCTTGTTGCTATACTGTATAGCGATAATTCCAATCGTGCATACTGCTGCTATGCCAAGCACAACAGCTACTAGCTTGTGTTTCTTTTCCATGGTACGTCCTCCTTTTTAAGCTGTTATAAATTTTAGACTATTCAGTTAATTTCCTTATAATTATTTTGAAATTTCCGGTGTCGATATCTAGTCCACTTATTGATAAATAATCATCTTTTTCAATTGTAAGCCTCGCGCTCTGCTGATAATTGATCTGCTCCGAACTGTTATTATTGGTCTTCTCATTCGTAACCTGAAAGAAAAACTCCATATTTTTATTTGCAACCTCGATTGTAAATTCATAAGTGCCTGGTTCAATTTCTGTACCACACTGAAATTCGCCTATTGTGTTTTCTAATACTGCAATATTATTTTTAAAAATCAAAGGTTCAAATCGTGATGGTGTAAGAGTGACAGTATCTCCTTCTTCCACATAGATTCTATTCTCATTTCTAATTGATTTATTTAATTCAGACTGATTCTTTCCAAGTTTAAAGGCATTTGTATCTGTCGGCTTATCCACCTGAATATCATAAAACCCTGTATGAAAATCACCATGTCCTGCAACATACTCTTTTCCCCCTGTCATGATAATCTTCTCTGCAGGATTGTCTTCTTTATTTCTTTTTTCGTATATATCCTCTGTTATTTTGAAATAACGGGATGCTAGTATTGCGGTCAATCCTATAAATATAATAATAAACAGGAGTCCCCTTTTATTTTTCACTCTATTTCCTCCCTTCTGTATAATGCATAATTTCACTATACTAATTTCCTGATTTTCACTTTGAAATCGCCTGTATCATAATCAATACCACTGATCGACAGATAATCACCTTCTTCTATGATAAGCTTTGCACGCTGCTTATGATTGATTTGGGCTGAATCTTTAATTTCCCTTTTTTCTTCACTCTCAACCTGAAAAAAGAACTCCATATTATCGTTTTCAACCTCAATCGTAAATTCATAGGTTCCAGCTTCAATTTCTGTCCCACAATGAAACTGTCCAATTGTATTCTCCAATACAGCAATCTTATTCCTGAACTGCAAAGGTTTAAATTGAGATGGAGTCAACATAATGGTATCCCCTTCTTCTACATGAATTTCATTACCGTTGCGATATGCCTTATTCAGTATTTTCTGATTAGCTCCAAGCTTAAACGAATTTGTATGAACAGGCTTAACTGCTTCTATATCGAAGAATCCTGTATGAAATTCACCTTGTCCTGCAATATAGTCATTTCCCCCTGTCATGATAATCTTCACTGCAGGATTGTCCTTCCCATTCCTTTTTACATATATGTCTCCTGTTGTCTTGAAATAGCGAAAGCCCACAATTAAAATCAGTCCTATGAACAAAACAGTAAATACAAGCCATTGCTTATTTTTTTTCATCATACAATCTACCATTTTTCATCATATAGATTTCATCTGCAATTTCCTGCAATTCTTCTAAATCATGACTTGCGATAACAATGACTGCTCCCCTCGCTTTTTCTTCCAGCAGTATTTTTTTTACAATTTCCACTCCATCTTCATCAATTGCATTCGTAGGTTCATCAAGTAATACTATATCTGGAGCTTCAAAAACAGCCTGTGCGATTGCAAGCCTCTGCTTCATACCTAAAGAAAACTTGCGAACTGTTTTTTTATCATCCGGATTTAGTCCTACACGATCGATTGCATTTCGAATTTCAATCGGCCCTACTTTTTTCTTAATTTTTGAAAGCAGTGTTAGATTTTTCATAGCTGTGAGCTCTTCCAGTAAGTTACTGTTTTCGATCAGTATTCCCAGACTATCCGGAAAATCCATATCCTTATGCAGTCGCTTCCCATCTATTATAATCTGTCCTTCATCAATGTTAATCAATCCGGAGATTGCACGAAGTAGCATCGTCTTTCCTGCTCCATTTTTCCCACGAAGACCGTATATCTTTCCCTTTTCAAATGTGACCGTAACATTATCAAGGACTTTTTGTTTCTTTAAAGTTTTTGTTACACTGCTGATTTCAATCATCTTTCTCACCTCATCATATCTTTCTTTTTTGTTATGCGAATATAAATCGCAATCAGAATCACTTCTATTACACAAACTGCAAGTAAACCCATGAGTATTTGGTTCTGATCATAACGTATCCCCATCAAAAACCCTGGAAATCCGAGATATTGCATGACAGGAAGCTCCTGCATCCCCGATATTTCTATACAGATAAGTAGAAAACCATTTACAATGATAAAGGCATATACTGAATCCAGAATGGCATCCAGCAATATCATAAGTGTAGTTAATGTCATAATGATAAGCGTACTGAGTAAGAGTAAAAGCAAATCATATTCACCTACATGGATTTCAGTTAACGAGAACTTAAACACTCCCATAAGCAGAACAATCGTAATCCAGCATACAGCAGACTTCAGCATTCCTCGTGACAATATCATCAGATTATATCTTATTTTGTTTTTATAACGAATCATATAATTCGCCTTTTGTACAGATACATAATTTTTGTAGTGATGAAACATATATGCAAATAATAAACAAATACAGGAATACCATCGTAGTAATAAGTCAATAAAGACACCTTCGTTTAAACCATATAGATAATAAAAGAAGGACGTATCTCTTATATCATCAAATATAATTACCTGATACAGATATACTAATATAATAATTACCACCAGATAAATGAGCGGTCTTGTTATTTTAGTTCGCATGCCAATATTCCTCTTCTGAACATACATAAAGCTTTATGATAACGCTTGCCAGCAATAACGTGAACACTACAGCACTCACCATTCCTAAATTTATTGCTATATCTTCTGCATAATTACTCACAGCAATATTGATTTCTCTGAACACGTTGTATATCTGCTTACGATACATATGGTTGACCATAACCAGTACAAATGGCAATCCAATCTGAAATATCTGATTAGAAGTAAATACTTTAAGAATGAGTACAAAGTTTCCCATCACCACAAATAGCAGAAACATGAAAATTGTCTGTATACTGTAAGCTATAAAGAACCTTCCACTCATAACCCCATAAAGCAAGGGATACAGCGTTCCTATTGCATATATAATAGAAACAAATAGTAATGCACAAAAGATGTTAACTCCTATTTCTTTCAATGCCACTATTTTTTTATTTCTCGAACGAACAATACGTTGTAAAACCTGTTCACTCATAGAAATAAAGAATACCAGATACATAGGGAGCAAAAACATTGTATATAGCTGATACTCATAAAAGGAAAGTATACTTCCAACCTGCTGTCTGAATACCTCTTCATTATTCTTACAAACTGATATATGCATAAACGTATGATACATAATAAGCCCAAATACAATCACTAGTATGATTGCAAATAATAGATGTTTTCTCTTACATCTCATCTTTTTTCATCCTATACACATACAACATGACACTCACTGACAGCAGACCAAGCACAGTTATTCCATACAGCTTTGCCTGAAATATCAAAGGATATTCGTTAAATGGTTGACAAGCCAGTAAGATTGAATATCCTCCGATACAAAAGATTAACCATATCGCAAAGCTTAGTAAGAACACATAAGCAATTTTATTGAAATAGAGGCTTAAGCAGCTCATGAATACTGCAAAAATCCCAAATAAAGTTGCGGTCGTTATCATATATATAAAGTTACATATAATTGGATTCTGTATCTGTATCCGAAGGTCTGTACTCAAGCGCATCATTTCTTTTGCGAAGTCCTCACTACCAATATATGCGTTATAAGTACCACCATAATTTACAATATGTACAACAATATAATTCAAAACAAAATTCAGAAAGAATAACAGAAATACAGAAATGAAAACATGCAGTAAATAGTTCTGTAAATACTTTTTCTTTTCAAACCTCGTCATTAAGATTGTAGAATATCTGTTTTTTTCATCCGTTAAAAACCAGCTAGCTGCCCCCAGTATCAGATAAGCAGGTAACAGCCATAAAATCAATTTCTCCATATAATGTCCCATCCCTGCACCTGCAAGAAATGTACCCATATTCGGATCAAAAGTTGGCATCTGCTTATGTAATAAAACTGCATCATAGGTCATAAAAATAAACAGAAGGATAAATACGATTTTATAATTGCGATTATATTTTAAACGATATAAATAGTATTTCATATCAGTTCCTCACTTTCATATAGAACAGGTGATTCGATTAAAACATATCTTTTAATTACTTATTCTTCTTCATCCCAATATCCCTGAACAGTGTAAATTGAAGCATTGTTGTTGTTATTTTCAGCAGTTAAATAAACATTTTTCTGGTTAGCATCACTATAAGCTGCAGTTCTGTAAACACCAGCACCTTGCTGTACTGATCGCCATGTCGAAACATTATCTCCATTATATACTTCAAGCCAGAAATTAGTATATGTCTTATTTCCTTCCCCACTGCCTTCTAAACAAACATCCCAAGGTGTATCTGGTTTAGTTGTACTTCTATAACGTGGTTTATCTATTCTCCCGTTGCTTTTATATGCAGGAATATCAAATTTATAACCCCATCGATCTACATTGGCAAATACAGAGGAGGACATAAGAACTGTCCCCAAGACGATAGCGCTCAAAGCCGCTGTAATCACTTTTTCTTTTTCATTTTCTTTCCCTTTCTTAAACCACCTGTTCATACTTGTAGAATATCATAAAGGTTTGTTGCAGCACTTATTTCTTAAGATTTCTTTATATTTGCTCGATTAGTAAATATACACAGCAAAAAAAGTAGCACAAGCATATCTGCCTATACTACTTTGTTCGTTCTTTATAATCAATTTTGTTTCTCTGTACATAGATTGGTCTTCGCTTTGTCTCCATATACGTTCTGGCAAGATACTCACCCATGATTCCAAGACAAAACAGTTGAATACCACCAATCAGCAAAATCAGACAAATAGTTGTCGCATAGCCTGGTATTGTGATTCCCATAATCAATTTCTGTATCAATACCACTATTAAATATAGAAATGCCAGTCCTGAAAAAGTGATACCGAATACCGTCGCTATACGCAGCGGCATCGTCGTAAATGATACAAAGCCTTCGATTGCATATTTAAACAGCTTCCAGAAGGACCAGCTGGACTGTCCATTTACACGATCCTGAACATCATAAGCCATATAATATGTATGAAATCCGACCCAGGAAAAAATACCTTTTGAAAAACGATTATTTTCAGGCAATGACAAAATGGCATCAACCATAGGACGGCTCAGTAAACGAAAATCACTAGCTCCATCAACAAATTCCACTTGTGAAACACGATTTATCATATGATAAAATGCTGATTTGAAGCCTCGTAAAATTTTTCCTTCCCTACGTTTCTCCTGGAAGGCTGCAACACTGTCCAGATTGTCATCCTCATCAAGGATCTGCATCATGCGAAGAACATAGGCCGGATCCTGCTGAAGATCAGCATCTATAATAACGGTATAATCACCAACAGACTCTTTCATCCCTGCATACATTGCACTTTCCTTTCCAAAGTTACGTGAAAAGTTTATGATGTTAATATGAGCGTCCGGATGTGTCTTTACAAGCTCTTTTAGCTTAACATAAGTTTGATCACGACTACCGTCATTGATGAATATATACTCATAATTAAAGGCTTCATCCCGAAAAGTATTTTCGACCTTTTCATAAAATAATTCTACATTATCAGCCTCGTTATAACAAGGCACTACCAGCGACAATTTCATAATACATCCCTCGTTTCACTATTCCTGCGTTTTTGGTTTGAAAATCATAAATTTACAAAATACGTAATTGCCTATAACCGTAACAATGCTGACAAAAATCTTCGCTATATTTTCATTCATTGCTGCTAACTGAATACAGACAAACAGCAGAAGACTTTCCACAACAAGTGTTACAGCACGCAGAGACACAAATTGTATAAATTCAGCTTTCTGATCATTTCCTTCACTCTTGAACACATATTTTCTATTCGCTATATAGGCGAACAGCACTGCAAATATCCATGCTATAACATTTGCTATCAAATAATGAAGCTGTATATGTGTACAAAAGAAATACACAACAAAATTCACAAGAGTTGTTAAACCACCAACAACAACGTAGTTTAGCAGTTCTATTATATTTTTCTTCTTCTCATCCATAAAATACCTCTTTCATACCTGCTTAGCTTATATACGCTATTTATAAGAATACGCCATTTCCCTTCTATTTTCCAGTCTTTCATCAGCATTTAGTAGTAAAGTAATCAGAACTGATTATATAACTGAACATTTATAGCAAAAAAAAGCCAAACTTCTTCTTTATTTTAACATTCATGATTTTTGTTTGCTATCAGCTTTATCTTAAGGTTTCTTAAAAACTGCATATCTTATGCATTAGTTTCATTGTTCCCATGATTCTGCGATTCATTCTGCAATAACCAATGGCAGCTCTAATACAACGGTAAAGGTATTCTCTTTTACATCAATATTCACTGTTCCATTATGCATCATTATTATTTTTTCTACACTTTTCAATCCAATTCTGTTACTTTCTACTTTTTCATCATCTATGCGAATCTGATTACTCATGTATAACTGGTATTGATTGCCTTCGCAAATTCCACGCACAATGGCTGTAGCACTGTGATCTGCATATTTATGCATATTGGAGAATAAATTGTCCATTGCTCTTTGCAGCATTTCAATATTACATGCAATCTGATAGTGTTCATCCTCCAGTGTATAGGTGATATTCATATCATCCTGCTGCATAAATTCAATATTTTCTCTAATATAATTCAATAAATTGGAAAGCGGCTGTACTTCCAGATTCAGAGATTCTTCTTTTTCAAACACCAGAAAATACTCAAACATTTTATCGGAAAGACTGCGAATCTGTTCTACCTTTAACAGAGAGCGATCAAGATATTCTCTTTTCATTTCCACACTGCCTTCCCGATAACGTATCAGTTCCAGATAGCCAAGTAAAGAGGTTAAAGGTGTACGCAAATCATGAGATAGTGTTGTAATCAATTCCTGATTTGCTTTCATCGCGATTTTTTCATTTTGCATGTTGTTATAAAAGCTCTTCTGCATACTACGCAATTCGTCACTCAGCTGACCTATTTCATCACTTCCATAATACTGGAAGGTATGGCTCCAATCTCCGCCTGCCAAAATAGAAGTATCCTTTTGTATTAGTTGAATAGCTTTGATTTTGTTTCTCATAAACAGTTGAAGAAATATTAGGAGGTAAGAAAACGAAAGAATGACAGATACTATCAAATAGGGAAAAGTATAATTCAAATAGGGATAATAGTTTATACTTAATTGAACAAAGCCCTGATCATTCTCCATTATATAAGTATAGTTAATATCAGCAATTAATGCATACGTATGGTTTAAAATGTATAAATCATTATTCTCATACATCTCATTCATATATGAATATTCATATATTTTATCTTTTTTATTAGGAATAACTTCAATGAACGAAAACGTTGTATCAGGGAGATTATTTTTTAATATTTTTTCAATTTCTGTGTTATTTCCCTTACTTATATCTATATTACGTAATTTCTCCTGGATGACAGCTGCTTGCTCATCCAGTGCATGTTCATATAATTGTAGTTCTCTCATAAATGCAATAGGAACATCACGACCTATATATAAGAATACAAGCATAAAGGAAACAAATAGAATTGTTCCTATACTAACGAGGAGAAGTTCTGTTGATAATTTATGCAACCGTTGTAGCTTAGGTTGGTTCCATAAGTGATATAAAACCGTTTTTAGTTTACTATTTTTTTGTTCATACCTGTATAGTATTATCATAATGAAAGAGATTATAATTGCATTAACTAGACAAAATAATCGATAAGCATTTAAATAGCTCGTTATCTTTGGATGAATTTGTACACTTAAAATCCCTCTAGCAAACGTTATATCTATTGTTTCCCTGTAATGCTGTGTTTCCTCGATATAATCATATCCTGTCTCATATACATGAACTTTCTTTTTTTCGCCATAAATAGTTGACCATATATGATAATCATAGTCCGGAAACAATTCGTTTAGCTTATTTGTGACATCATTTATATTTTCAGGATAAATATATTTCTCTTCTATAACAGGCTTTAGCTTCTTTTCCATGCTTTCCTTGGTTTCAAATTCTACATAGCCTTTTTTATATAAAAAGTCCAATACATCATAACGAAATGCATACACAGTGAAAAAGGTGATAGCCGCAACGGTCAATAGGACATATGTTTTTAAAAACCAGCCATTTTTTCTCTTATTCAAAGCGATACCCCTTTCCCCATATCGTCTTAATATATTTCGGATTTTTGGCATCCTCTTCTATCTTCTTTCTGACGTTTCGGATATGCACCATGAGGGTATTATTTGCAGATGTGAAATAAGGCTCGTTCCATACAGATACGAATAATTCCTCTGCAGAAAATGTCTGGTTCCTGTGTGTAGCCATGAAATGTAAAAGCTGATATTCCAGATCTGTCATTGCGATCTTCTCTCCTTTTACATATACTGCCTCATCGCGTTCTTCAATGCGAATATCCCTGATTTGAAGGATACGATAACGCTTCTCTATTTCCGCCTGCTTTCCCTGATAGACCATAAAGCGGCGCAGCATCGCTTTTACACGCACCAATAATTCTGAATAGGAAAACGGTTTGGCAAGATAATCATCCGCCCCCTTAAAGAAGCCCTGCGCTTTATCTTTCTGTGTACCTTTCGCTGTTAGAAACAAAATTGGTGCATTACTTTGTTTACGAATCTTTTCACACAGCTCATATCCATCCATGTAGGGCATCATGATATCCAAAATGTATAAATCAATATGTTCGTTCATATACTCCAATGCTTCTCTACCGTTTCTCGCTTCTGAAACATCATACCCTTCCTGCGTAAGCAGAACACGGATAATTTCACGGATTTCCTTATCATCATCTACAACAAGAATACGGGACTGTTCCATATGTATCACCTCTTACCTATAAGTATACAGAACTTTTCGAATAGGACGAGGATTTTTTAAGATTTCTTTATATATGAAAAACAGATCTGTGTTTTGTCACTGACCTGTTTCTTCTTCTATTTCTTATGTTTCAAACGCTGCATGGATACTTTCCGTTTCAGATAAAGTGCTATAGCTATCAGCAAAGAGAGTATGCTGATCATAATTCCAGCGCTTTTCCCTGGCATTTGATATGTTATTTCTACACTATGATGTCCTTTCTTTATCGGAAATCCAACGAATGCTGTATTTACTTTTTCATATGCTATTTCTTTGTTATCCAAACGCACAGTAAATCCCTTATCAAATGGAATAGAGGTTACAAAATAACCGTCATCTCTAACGTCTATTTCTCCCTTTAATACATTATTACCTGACATACGCTCACCTTTTAATGCATCTATGCTCTTATTTCGCTCTGTTAAGACATTGTCATCCATAAGGTATGCCTTGGGATTTTGAATTGTGTAAGCCCCTTTCTCCAATTTTAAAGTGATATCTCTCCATGGCTTGTTTCTATCCAGAACATAACGAAAATTATTTCTATTGTTTCCATATAAATCACTGTTTGAACCTCGCTTGTTCACAATGCCGTTAATTTCGATACCAACAACTGTTCTCGACGGTTTTTGAATTTCAGTAATCGGAAGATCCAAAATAAGCAACTGCTCGTCAATGCTTTGATCCAATCGTAAGTTTATCGTGCTTTTTTTACTTACTGTCAGTTGATAGCCATTTTCAACTTTCTTCACAGTAACAGAATCATCCATGTGCAAAAGCTTATATGAAAGTTGCACTTCCTGTAGACTGCTCTTCCACTCTTTCACTTCAGCTCTTTCAATAACCGCATTGTTATATACGGCTTCCATAGAATAAGGATATTTCAGTTCTTGAAATTGCTGTTTGGATAACAATTCTGATGTTGCGTATCCCATCGGCAATACATTCTCATTAACAGCTACATAGCCGTTTTTATCACCGGACAGGATGTTGTAATGCAATGGAACAGTACCCTTTCCATAAAGATACTTAACAGACATCATTGACTGAAAGAAAGAATTTTTTTCTGCGGTGATGGTTGCATTATTCGTGCTTGGTCCCGGCATTCCCATCACCTTATCCGTAAAATAGGAATAGTCCTGATTTCGGTTTGAAGAATACAGAGATGTTTTATACATTCTGCTATCCAGAACCTGATTACATGTACGTAAAGCATAATGAAGGTCATCAAAGCGATAAAGAGAAGAATCCTGATCCAGCACAGCTTTAACCTGTGTTTTTTTATCCGCATTCTCAAATTTTGCAAGTTGTGATTGCTTTACGAAATTCTCAACTTTATTTGTTGGTATTGTTAAAAGCAAAGGAAACAGCAGATATATGCCGAAAATATATTTTTTTCTTGTACCCGTATATAATATAAAAATCCCTGAACAAAAGAATGCGTCTATTAAGTACAGAAGCTTCAGCTTTTCCAATTCAATAAAGAAATAAGGAAGAAATAAAAACGGTAAGATCCAAAGCAGCCTGCGAGATGGTTTATTTTCCATTTCTGACAGCATTTCTGCTAACATATAGCCAATAAGTGGAATCATAGGAATCAAAGACTTTTCCCGTACATACTGCAAACCATTTAGGAGGTAACAAAACAATGGTAGGACAGTAATCAGTAGAGTCATGATACCGAGAGCTCGTTTTTCTTTGGAATTTCTGAAAATAAAATATACCATAGCTGCCCAGGCAATCACACACATACCCGCAGAATACGCATTGGATCTGAATCCGGTATAGGTGAGTGCGCTGATATCCATGTCCGGCTTCAACAACTCCATAAGTGTAGGGGATTGGATTGCTTCTCTGGTATGACTGAACATCATGATTACCGTTGGAAGGAGAATGAAACAGCTGATGCCTACACCGATAAGCACTTGTCCCAGCAGCTTTCCTATGGTTTTAAAAGACTCCAGATAATCAATTTTTTTCTGCATTCGCAGGATTTCATATATTGCATAGATACCACACATAAAGAGAGAACTAACGCTGTAGAAATAGCTTTCCAGAATCATCAGTACAATACCGATAATCATAAGAGCGCTTTTCTTTTTTTGAAGATAACGTTGGATTCCGATAAACGTCAGTATAAGCCATGGCATATAGTTGATAAACATCACATGCTTATGCGTATGAAACAGCATGGGACCTGCACATAAAAAAATAACCGAAGCAAAAAATGCAGCCTGTTGAGAAATGTTTTGTTTCCGTATCCAGTAATAAAACAATTCCGTGCTTGTGATTGTGAGAGCAATGCTGCTGATCATAATATAGGTAGACATCTTGATCATCGGGAACGCATAAGACAGCAATATCTCCGGTCGCAGCAGCCCATAATAAATAAACTCTGCCATATTCTGACCGGCTCCAAGCTGTAATGAAAAATCCGGATACAGCTGTCCTGTTTGATAAAAATTCTCACGGAAATAGTCTGCAAATGCCACATGCTGACTCAGCCAGTCCGTTATGGAACCATATACAAGCTGTTTACTTTGCAGTTGCATAAAGAGAACACCTGTTATCAGAACAATGAGTATTCCCAATACTGCCATATTACGTATATCATTTTTTTTCATTGCATTCCAACTTTCTCTAATTCTTTACTATTATTAACCTCTATGATTATATCATTCTATGAATTACGGCTTTCCTTTTTTTCCTTAAATATTCTTAAATTTCATCGTATTTTTTTAGATGCCTAACGGTACAATAATATGAAAGAAGGAATAATATAAGAAAAATCTTCAATTACTCCTTCGTATATAACTCATGATTTTTTCAGCTGTTGATAAATAAAGCTGCTGACTCTTTTCGTACTTTCTCCATCCTGATACATAAAATACGTATCCTTAAATGCTTTTATGGATTTCTTATCATATTCTTTTGTACAAAGCTCTTCCATCAGGCTCTCTGCTGTCTGACATACCGGAAAGGGTATCGATTTCAAATCTATGTTGAAACCTAGTGTTTCTCCATATTCTGCAAGATCAGGTGTATAGAGAATGACTTTTTTCTCCATAATTGAAAAGTCAAACAAAATAGAAGAGTAATCAGTAATCAGGCAATCTGCTACTGTATACAGATGATTCAGTTCTTCATCTGTAACATTCAGAATTCGCTCACCACTCCCAAGACTGACATCACGCAGCAAAGGATGCATCTTATACATAACAACATAATGGTCTGGTAGCTTGTCAATCAGTGATGAAAGATCTAAGTCCACATGTCGCAGCCCCTTTATGATATTACCTCGAAAGGTTGGAGTATAGAGGAGTACATACTTCCCCCGCAGTACAGGGTATTTTTCCAGTAGTTCATTTTTATATGCAAGCCTGCATTCCTTTGAAAAAAGAGCATCAGTCCGTGGTATTCCTAACGGTAGCACCTGATGCTCATTTACACCAAATGCTTTCGCATATACCGGTTTCCACTCATCGCTTGTAGAAAGAACAAAATCATAGTTTTTTATCTCATACTGTCTATCAATTTCATTACCAAACTTCTTTACAGCACCGCATGCATGCCATACCTGAAGCACCCTGACCTGTGGTCGTTTGAAATGAGAAACCACATAATTGTTATCGTTTAAAATAACTACTTTGCTTGTATTGATAATAAATACCTGTTTTATACAATTCAGGAAATATAATAAATCACCTTTCATCGTCTTTTCAAACTTTGTGAGAATATAACGTATTTCAATATCCGAATATTGCTTAAGTTCAGCATCCAAAAGTTTGAAATCACCCGTAAGTATTTGCGAGGTTAGTGTTACAAAGGTGATTCTATTTTGTCTGACTGGCAGGCACTTTGCCAGTTGATAAAAAAACCATAATACCGTATGGAGAATAAGCTTTTTTAATCCCATGTCCTCATCTCCTGTTCTGTGAATCAATATATTTCTTCATACCAAGTGTATATCTGCTTTTCTTGTAATCAACACATTCCTTCACCTTAATATTTGGTAAAATTCGATGAAATTCGCGGCGATATGCCTCCATCCCAAGAAATCTGTGCAATAGTCTCTTAAGTTCTTCTTTAAGCGATAACTGCATACGAACATCCATCACGATATAATCAAGGCATTCATGAAATTCCTGATACAGCAGCTTTTGCGTAAGTGGAGTGAAATCCTGACGATCCATAACTGCTATTGCACTACGATCCTTCGCAGCTTCCTTTAAATATCGGATATCCTGTAGCCGCTTTATTTTCGGTATAAAGTACACTGTACGCTCTTTATTTTTATTATCAGCAAAATCGATAGTGGAATCCACAGGTACCTTCTTCAGGCATACAGCAGGATCAAAAACGGCTTTTGATTCAAATACATCCGCATATGCTTTCCATGCGTCTTTACTGATCTCCACTGCTTTCTCTTTTGTAATATATTGCTGAAGCTGTTTTAATGATGCCGCCTTTACAAATGGAAGATCGTCAACCGAAAAATACATACCACGATCTCTAGCATATTCTTCAGCATCATAAACAAATAATATGACAGGTCTCTTTGTCAGTGCAAAGTCAAACAGCACACTGGAGTAATCTGTTATCAACATATCGCACCCCATCAGAAATTCATAATTATCTACGCCTTCAGGAAAGGAACGTATATGCTGATACCCTTGAATCGGTATCACATCTTTTACAAGAGAATGCAGATTGACATAAAGCATCTGACGATCATCTAAAATTTCATCCAATGCCTGCAATATCTTTTTCAATTCTTCTGCATAACCGGCTATTTCCAGTGCAGTACTTGTAACGCCCCTCCATGTCGGCATATAGGCAATCATTTCCATATTTTCTGAGCCATATCGTTTTTTAATAGCTGTCGTTTTCTCATGTTCATGGAACACAAGATTGCGAGGATATTCTGCTGTATAGGATAGCCCGGTAAATAAATTTGTCAGATTATAGTCTTCCATCATCCTCTGTTCGGTAAATACATTTGGAAACAGAAGCATACTGCTTTGCAGAAAGTTCCGCTGTATATTGCTCATATCCTGAATACCGTTTTTCATTTTCTTACCTAATGTTTTCCATGGTGTTCCATGCCAGGTATTCAGGTACACCTGTTCATCTCTTCTGATGAAGTATGGTGGAAATGTAACATTATTAACAAGGATTTCACTGGTTGCCAGAGCCATTTGATATGCTTTGCTGTAAACAGGAACAAGTATGGCATTCTCAAGTCCGTGCTCCTTCAGCAACTGTTCATGCTCCTGTCTATTTTTTTCAGTTGTTGCGATGTATATTTTGTCAACCTGTTTCTGAAGCTGTTGTGCGATATAGAAGGGTGAATCTGAAACGGTTTTTCCCTGAAAGGATTCAATCAGTGCCTGCCCCTTTATCACCGAATACTTTTTACAATATGCGTGATAGGCATACCTTGTAATATAGGAACGCTTGCTTACCAGTCGCTTACAGCTACGCATTGTTTTTTTGACAGCCTTCATACAGGTGAGTGCACTTTTGGGTACAAACATATACAGATACCAGAAAGCTTTATATGGCACCATATGCTTAATTCTGCGATTCTTATATACATCCTGAAAAAAGATAGTGTTGGTTTTCCAGCTTTTAAAATTCCTGTTCATGTGATTAAATCCGGTCTTGATCATAGCTCTTTTTAGAGACAGATTATGATACCCAGGAAAATCTTGAAAACGCAACAGCATATGCTTCAGATTAAGAAAACACAAAATATCCTGATATCGTTCAAAAGCATTCTGCTTTTTATAATATATATTTACCATTTCCATAGACTGAAACATTTGTAATGTCTTGCTGCTGTAGGTTGCAGTAATTGCTCCCTCCCGTTTCAGAATGTAGTAGTATAACGGTTCATCAACCTTTGAAATTTTATTCGCATGTAGAAATAAAGTCCAGGTAACCGCCATATCTTCATACAGACAGCCTTTTGGATATCGTATCCCGGTTTTCATGAATAATTCACGTCGATATAGCTTATTCCAGGCATATGTAGCGTTCATATACAGCAATCGGGGATTTTCCTGCAGGCTCTTGTCAAATTCCTGTAGATTTCCTTTTTGAAAATGTCGAAACTGCCCACTTTGTTCTTGTACGCCATAATATCCGCAAACAACAATATCCGCGTTTTCCTGCCTCGCTTTCTCATACAGCTTCTGATACATCTCAACATCGGTATAGTCATCGCTATCTACAAAGCCAACATAGGTACCACTCGCATGCTCAAGACCATAGTTTCTAGCGTCGGAAAGTCCACCGTTTTCTTTTTTTAATGCGATTATTTTATCCGGATAAAGAGAAGAAAACTCATCAATAATTTTCTGTGAGTCATCCTTCGTTCCGTCGTTTACCACAATGATTTCAATATTAGATAATGTCTGATGAACCAGCGTGTTCAAACAGACGCGTATATATTTTTCAACATTATATACAGGTACGATTACACTGACATCTACGCTTTTTGTCATACGCATCTCCTTACTGCTCTTATAAGCTGTCTGTCCACTGTATTTTAACACAGTAACGATTAACAGACCATCCCCCAACCATAATGTGACTGGAAGATTATGTAAAGAAGTCAGTGTCAATAGACACTGACTTCTCACTTTCAAACGACAGGCTATTACATTCTTTATCCTGATGTTTACTGATTTTGCATGACCCTTTGATAAATCTGCTCGGATGCCGTACCTTTTTCATACTCACAGAACTTCTTACGGAATTTCTGCAGAGCCTCATCATGATCCTGAGCAACTTTATCAATATTCACAATACTCTGTATTACCTCATCGGATGTTTTTAACAATGGTCCTGGTGCTTCTGCAACAAAATCAAAGTTAAATCCACGCAGAGTATCTCTGTAATCTTCCAAATCATACGTGAAGAACAGCATTGGTCTATTTAGAATTGCGTAATCAAACATTACTGAAGAGTAATCTGTAATAACAATATCAGACGCAAGATAAAGCTCCTCAACACTTGGATAGTTACTTACATTGATTACAAATTCGTCCAACATATCTTCCTTCAGACCTTTAACAGCAAAAGGATGTATACGCAGCATCAGAACATAGTCATCCTGGATCTGCTTTTTCAACTCCTGAATATCAATTTTCATATTGAATTGATTGCGTACACGCCAGGTGGGAGCATACATAATTACCTTTTTCTCTGGTGAAATACCAAGCTTTTTCTTGATATCTGCAATATCCTTTTCATTGTTTTTTTCAAACAACACATCATTTCTAGGATATCCTGTTTTCAAAAATTCTTTCCTGAATGCGTAGCAGCTGGACGTAATGCTCTCTGCCTTGCTGCTCTGCACAACCAGGTAATCCCAGCGGCTGCATTTTTTAATAAATTTCTGACGTGCCTCTTCTGTAGGAAGCTCCCCTGGAACATCCAGGCCGAGTGTTTTCAATGGTGTACCATGCATGGTCTGCACTTCTACCTGTTTTTTCCGCTTTTTAAAGGACTCCATAAAGTTTACATTATTCACAAAGTATTTTGATGTAGCCATATAATAGTGATAACGCAGACTCTTTCTACGTACACGAATTCCATTTCCCTCAATTGGTGTTCTTTCATCAACAAGAGACCATACGCAGGTATAATCCGGATGCTCTTTATCCATGTATTTATAAAACGCCTTCGGATTACAGTGGAACTTCTGTCCCCACCAACCTTCAAATACAATCCTTTTTTTACGTACCGGCAGTATTCTCAGCATCGGATATATGAATAATTCCACAAACTTACGTCGTAGCTTATTACTCTCATACCATTTCCATTTTCTTGTGACCTTTACAATCATATCCAGATCCATATTTGGATATACACTATAGTAATAATCATTATATGGTTTTCTGGAAAGCTGCGCTACCGCATCAGCCGCAATGGTGTGCTTTTGTACGGAACCGTCTTCAAATTCATACACAATATACGTTTTCCATTTGTCTGCCACCATGTTCTTTGTGAATGCATCATCACGTATAGGAATGATAGCAGCTACAGTTACAGAGCTTCCTTGAACATTAGTTTTTCCAGAAACTGGTGACATAGTCAAACTACTGCTTTCGCCCTTTAATTCAAAATACGCATTTTTCAGCTTATCTGCATTACACAGTCTGGTTTCTACTTCCATACCGATTTGTTCTTCTACCCAATATAGGCTTGTCAGAACAGAACGATGTGGTTCCCCTGCAAGGTTCATATAACCGGCATCATCACTATATACGCGAATCAGCTGATCAGTCGTAAATGCATAACGACTTAAACGCAGATCATTGCTGGATAATGCCTTGCCTCCCTGTGCCATAATAACCCCATGGTCTGCATGAAAAGCATTCAGATCAAGCACAGCGGTCTGCATATCATTTCCTTGTTCGACTCTTAATTCATTCACAGCATCATCACTTTTGCAAATCAATGCTTGTTTTGATAGCTGCGTTTGCATAATCAATTCACGATCAGTAACAGTAAGCTGTTGAACCTTCACATCAATTGATTCACAATTCAGACATAAATCATACCCCAGATTGTAGTATGGAAGCACTTTTGTATCCTTCACATTCAGATATTTTGGCCGTGCATCATTTCCGGAAACCGGTCCACCCGCATAAAAGGATGTATGTATTCCTTCGCGATCATACTGCAGCTCCACTTTCAGAATACCATCTGCAATTTTCTGTATTTCCGGTCTGCTGAAATCAATTTCAATTTCAAACCCGCTCCATTTATAGTTATAATAACGCGCTTTACGGTTGCTTTTATCAACCTTTAATCCATGCCTTCCGCGAACACCATTGGCCTTGCACACAGTTAACGGTACAGATACAGATTCTTTTGTCGCAACATTTAATAAAGTAGCCTTCAGCTGCTGTGCATGTTTGCTGGAACAGGTTAATCGTTGAATAAAGGAATACCCCTTTACCATCAGCTTATTGTCATTCCAGTAAACCTGCTGCAGAGACCTTGTCTCAGGATATAGACGAAGCTCTTTTGTCATATCATAATATTCTTCAGGGAAATCATGGAATGGAAAGTCTCCGATATAATGCATTTCGCCATTTACTTTTTTTCTTTTGATTTTCAGTGTACGATAAGCGCCCTTTTCATAAGCCAGCAATTCCAAAAGCCGCTTCTTATTCCCTGTTTCTATCAGATGATATTTCATGCGGTCGATTGCCTGTAAGTCCTGAAAAGAATCCTTTCGGAAATCCTTCATATATTCACGGATTACTTCCATCGCATAATCGATAAATTCATCATCAGCTGTCAGCATTTCCTGTATATAAAGCTTTAAATCAACAGACATCCATTTATAATCCTTCATATAAAGCGCATGATCATCACTTACATGTGCATTATAAAAATCATCAACCATATGCATAATTTTCACACGATCCGTGAAATTCTTCATTTCTGTACGGTTTTGTGTAATTGATTTATTCGCTCCATCACGTTCACGCCATAAGTATACGATTTCATTCAATACGGAAACGGCATTTGCATAAAAATGCAGTGGCATCGTCACTGGAATATCTTCATATAAAATCTTCTCAGGAAATTTAAAATCATGTTCCTTCCAAAAGCTGAATTTAATCAATTTATTCCAGGAAGTGGTATCATATATCAACTGCGGAGTTTCTAAAATGCTTGTCTTATCATAGGCATCACGAAATGCTTTTCTATGAAGTCCGGAATTATATATTTTTCTGGAATTAAAACGCTGTACATCACCGACAACCATATCATTTCCTGTTTCTATAGCCTTTTTGTACATCGCTTCATATGCGCCATCTGGCACAATATCATCAGAATCAAGAAAGATAATATAATCACCGTGAACAAACTGTATACCATAGTTACGGGCGTTCCCTAATCCCCCGTTTTCCTTCAGATAATAGAAAAAATTGTCATAGTTCTTCGCATATTCCTGAGCAATCACTCCACTGATATCTGTAGAGCCGTCATCAACCATGATGACCTCCAGACTATCGATTGTCTGGCGAACCATGGATTCAAGACATTCCTCCAGATACTCTGCGACATTGTATATCGGTATAATGACACTTACTTTATATTTCGCTGACATTCTTCTCCTCCTCACTACTTCTGCTTCAATTCACTCTTAATCATAGTGGAAGATATGCCTTCCGTTCTTGGCAGATAAACAACATCACAATATTCCTTCAGGAAATCAAATTTTCCTTCCCAGTCATCTCCCATGACAAAAACATCAACATCATATTTCTGTACATCCAGCTTCTTCTGTTCCCAGTTTTCTTCAAGAATAACCTCATCAACGTAGCGAATAGCCTTTACGATTTCCATTCTATCAACATCTTTAATTTGACAGACCTTCCCCTTTTCACGCAGATTAAAATCGTCACTGCTTACTGCCACAATCAAATAGTCTCCTAAAGCCTTTGCCCTTTTCAAAAGATTTAAATGGCCAATATGAAACAAGTCAAAAGTACCATATGTAATTACCTTTTTCATGATTTTCTCTCTCCTTTGTAAATTTATGTATATACCCTATAACCTTATTTCTACAGCTTGTGAAACAGCTTGTCAAGTAGAGAGGTTTTTTCATCGATGATCAAACGTTCCTTAAACTTCTCTTCCAGCATTGCTTTTTTCTCTTTATCGCTTAATTTGTTTAGTTTGTCTACATAGGCGGCATAATGATCGCAAATCGTATCAATATCACCGGTTTCCACAAGCTTTCCACCTTCAATCCATATGCCAGATTTACAGAAATCACGAACCTGTGGCAAGGAATGTGAGATAAATAAAATCGTTTTATCCTCTTCATCCCTCAGTTTCTTCATTCGATTCAAACATTTCTGAGCAAATCCTTTATCACCAACAGATAATGCCTCATCTACAATAAAGATATCCGGATTCAAAGCCAGAGATATAGAAAAGCCAAGACGGGCCTTCATACCACTGGAGTATTTTTTCACCGGCTGATAAAGAAAATCCCCCAGCTCTGCAAATTCAATAACGCCATCTGTTATCTCACGTATCCGCTTCTTCGTAAGTCCAAGTAACGCACCTTTAACATTAATATTTTCCAGTCCAGTCAGCTGGTTGTTTAGTCCTGTATTTATAGAAATCAGTGCCTGTTCCCCATTGATTTCCATTTCTCCACCATCTATATCGGAAATACCAGAAAGAATAACGGAAAGGGTAGATTTACCGGAGCCATTGGTACCAAGGATACCAACAACGTCACCTTTTGGTATATTCAATGTAATATCCTTTAAAGCAAAAAAACGTTCATTTTCACTTTTCTTACCATCTTTTTTCTTTAGTTTATAAATTTTAGAAACATTTCTCATTTCTACAGCATTGATACTGCTGTCATATATACTCTTTGCCATATACACCTCCTGCTAAATCATATCAATAAACTTACGTTTAAATTTATACATAAGGGCACATCCGATCACAAATAAGATTATAACGACTGCCCAGAAATAAAGGGTCTGAGCCGGATGATCCAAAAATGTTTTATTGTAGAATATAGAATCGCGATACCCATTAACGATATAATATACAGGATTCAGTTTCATAATTTTATTCAAGAGTTCATGATAGGGAACATGATTACCAAAATGACATTCCCAGATAACGGGAGAAAAATACATCAGCATTCGCATCAGTGAAGTTATCAGTTTACGAATATCTCGCCAGAGCATAGTTAAAACAGATAAAATCAGCGAAACGGCTTCAACAAATGCAAATGCACATAACGCATAATAAAGCAAACCAAACCAATAGATATTCGGAAAAAACCCATGAATCGCCAGTGTTACAAATGCTATTAGAAGCATACAACCATGGTTAAAAAATTCTTTTGCACAAATGGTAGCCGGCAGAACACTGACTGGGAATTTCATTTTCGTTATTACATTTGTTTTTGAAAAAACAGCACTACAGCCGTTCTGAATACAGGGCTGCACAAACCACCATGCCGCATAGCCTACGACCAGCCATGGAAGATAATCAATATCACCGATTGGTTTCTTATTCCATGCGACACCGAATATCAACCAGTATGTAAATACCTGAATTGCCGGGGATGCAAAGTTCCAGAATATTCCGAACTTGGAATCGCGCATATCTGCCAGTAATTCATATTTCGCTATACAGAAAATACGGTACAGATTAGAGAAATTTTCATTTAATACATACCTTATACTTTTAAACATAGATCTAACTCCTTTGAATTTCACAAGAAATCATATTGATTATACTACAAATGATATCTATAAACTAGATGTTTTTCATTTTTCTGTTCTTTAACATGATTATTCCATAATCTCCTTTTACCTCAAAAAAAAACGTACGTTATGTTCTTTTCATCCAGTATACACAAAATTCGCTCCTTTATTCTGACCCAAATGATAAAGCATAGATACTATACTACTATCATCTATTAAGAAAAAGAATTATGAAAAAACCTGGAAGCTCATATTTTATGAAATCCAGGTAACTTGTTTTTTTATTGATTCTGGAACCCCCAGCTGTTTATGTAACCAATCCATTTGCCTTTGCTGTAGCAGGAATAATACAAGCTTCCATCTGGTCTAGCCAGAGAACGCTTTATAGTAAAATTCTGATTCTTATATTTTGTCATGCGTCTTACCCACTTATTGGAAGGTGCGTTGTAAAGCCAATATTTCTGTGGGTTTGGTGTATTGAATTTCCTAGTATTGTTGGATCCCCAGCCAAAGTAGGTATCTTTTGTCACATTGTTTTTTAATGCATAGGAGTTTACATAACCTATCCATTTTCCGTTATAATAAGCTGACCAATATGATGTCCCTTCATCATTGACATATTCTCTTGTAAGCAATAAAGGCTTATTGTTATAATTTTTCATACTGCCAAGCCATTTCTTTTTGAATGGATCGTAGCGGTAATACTTCGAAGCATTCGGCGAAGAGAAAACCTTAACCCTTCTGGATAACTGATAAAACCCTTCCGTTTTGCCGGGATATGTAAACAACTGTGAAAAAGTCGCGTTACTAAAACGCCATCCTTCTTTATATTTATCTGCTGTTCTTACAACAAAACGATAAGTTTCCCCTGGCTTTCCTTTTTTGAAAGTATAGGTAGTGTCCTGCTGTGATGACAACCAATGCCATGCTTTTGAATCTTCTGTTTGATAATATATACGGTATTCAGTCGGCCTTGCAACCGGATTCCAACTTAATTTTACCTGGTCTTCCTGCACATCGACCTTCAGGTTTTGCGGGGTCTGTGCTTTGTATATTTTTTCCATCGGTATCGCGGAAGTGGTTAGATGATTTCCATCACTTTTCACAACAATGGTTCCATTATCTGCTGTTGAATAAATATCTGCATATGAGAGATCACGCCGTGTTCTTTCTGCCGGCAGAGCATTTAGATTATTGCCCGTTCTTCCATTCGTTGAAGCTACTGCAATACTGGGCTTTACCTGTTCAAAAAATTCATAATTTCCAGAAACCTCGGAATCACTTGGCAAATCACCTAGATTCAGATAGCCATGGTGCGGAAGCTTTAGATAATCAACCTGTAGAATATTTTTGCATTGTAGCAGGTCCTTTAGATTATCATCTCTTTTTGCCATTTCCTGAAGCTGTGAAAGCAAAGCAGGAGCGCTGGCAATCAGTTTTTTCTGACCTTCCCGCTGCAAATCGCCGGTTAATAAAAACGAAGTATTCTTATAGTCAATTCTTATCACTAATGAACTATTGTTTATTGCATCAATGCTCGTACCCTCTGCTGGATCCGCTGAGGTCAGAAATAATACACGCGCCTGCTCATCGCCTTCCCCCAGCATAAAGTAATCTCCTGCACGAGGTCCACCAAAGCTCATAAATGGATCAACAAGTCCATCATCCTCGCGTGCAAGCTGCGCATCCATCAATTCAGACTGGTATGCTTCATAATAGGAGTCTGTTTCAAATGGAGCTCCCCAGAACATCCTTGTATTTACACCAAAATAGCGATTCATAACAGGAATGAAGCCACCGATATGATCGTAATGTGGATGTGTTGCAATCATGACATCCAGTCCTGATTTTCCTTTGTCTGCTGATCCTTCCTGCATATTCACGGTTTGAATACCCTGTGACTCCAGATATTTTGTGACAGTATTATCCGGATTTTCTACAATCAGCTGCTTCACTTTTTTTTCGAAAGGCATCCGACTGCTCTTTGCTTATCTTGTTATTCCCCATAAGATAGCTACTCAATGGACTTCCATAACTATTTCCCTTTTCTTCTGCTTCAGTAGAATAGCCAGCATCGATCAACATTGTCTGTCCCCCGCATTTGACCAAAGTCGCATCAGCATTCCCTACGCTGATTGTATGAATTTCAAATCCGCTATTTTCAGCAGCATGAACTTCATTTTTCTGAAATGGTGAAGCTATATTCATTCCCAGTGCCAGAAATAACACCAGAAAGCTGATACCAATCTTTCTCATTTAAATCCCCTTTCTTACATACATAGTTATTATAACGCAATCTTATCAACAATATCAACTTTATATAAAAATTTCCTTACTATTATTATCACTGCTATAATTACTCTTTATATAAAAAGTCAGAACATCTGTATATTCTATTCCGTTCTGACTCTTTTCAATTATGCATTTATCATGCTCCAAAATACCAATCCTTATATCGAATAAAGTTTTCATATGGAACCATGTGATCGAAAATCCTGTGTGCATACCCCTGGGAAAGATAAACCTCACTCATTAAATTTTCCTTTGCCTGCGCATCCTGTAGGTTTAATGCACCGGGTATGGTATGATTCAAGAGATAATTCATTTTATAAAATTTTCCGAAATATTCCAGCTTATCCGTTAGCCCGAGCTTAACACATTCATTTGTCACCATCATACTCGTAAATTTATGTTGAATATGGCCGTACTCACCATCCGGATTATGAGTGATAATGGAATCCCATTTTTTATAATTTAACACATAGTCAATATCATTTCGGATGGGATCTTTGACTTTTTTCCAGTTATTCTTCACATGTTTGGGATTATCCGGATAGTTAAGGATGATCCCATAATTTCCTGTCAGCTCCATCGCCTTTTCAAATTCCTTTTTCCGAACTTTATTATTTCCATTTGTCAGACAGATGATTAGGTATTTATCTTTCACAATATGATCTCCAGCCCAAAGTGTTTCATCATCTGGATGCGCTATAATCATAACATTTTTTATCATTTTCGCCTGTTGGCTATCGATTTTAAATGACGCAGGATTCAATTTTTTTGTAACATTTTTAATACTCACAGTATTGCTGCCTTTATAGACGATTTCCTTTATGTCCTCTTTACTCTGTATGTATCGTTCCGTAATTCGAAAGGTTGCAGTATTCGTAATTGCTAAAAGCAAAACCACAAAAACAGCTATTTTCAAATGATACTTACGCTTGTTTCGTTTCCTCATCATCATCACCTGGTCTCATTCTAACATAAAAAAAAGTCTACACATCTTAATATATCTTAAGTTATGTAGACTTATACTTAATAACTATTAATTTTTAAAAATTTATCTCGGACTTTAAATCGCGAAGCATTAAATCCCTTGCGGAATCCTCCGGATTTTTATCCTCAAACAGCACCTGGTAAATCTCATTAACAATCGGCATGTCGATTCCCAGACGTTTGGAATTCTCATGCACCGCCTTCGCTGTTCGGACACCCTCCACGGTTTTCGTATTATTATCCCAAAAATACTTTGCACTATTATGCTTGCCGATATCATAGCCTGCCTGAAAATTTCTGGAATGCTTACTCGTACAGGTCACAATCAAATCTCCAATACCTGTCAGCCCCATGAAGGTTTCCTTTCTGCCACCTAATGCAACACCATACCGTGTCATTTCCATCAGTCCACGGGTAATCAAAGCCGCCCGCGTATTATCACCATATCCAAGACCATACAAGACACCACTAGCCAGTGCAATCGCATTTTTCACTGCAACCCCGATTTCACTTCCTATTTCATCTGTCCCGGTATAAATTCGCAGATAATCATTGGAGAAGAGCTTTTGAATTTTCTGGGCATCGGCTTCCTTCTGCGATACCGCACATATTGTTGTCAGCATACGGATGACAACCTCCTCCGCGTGACTTGGACCAATCAGTGAAACCACGCTGCTGAGATGCTCAGCACTTATATTTCTGCGAATGACATCAGACATTCGATCAAAGGTCTCTGGATGAAATCCTTTGGATGTATTAACAATGACAACCTTATGATCCAGCAAAGCATCAATTTCCCTACACACGCTTTCCACAGCAATCGTCGGTATACTTAAAACGATCACATCCGCATCCTTTACAACCTGTATATCAGTCGTTGCCTTAAGCGCCGGATGCAATTCCACTCCATCAAAATATTTTGCGTTCTGATGGTTTTCATTGATATCCTGAATCTCACTCTCACAATTTCCATATATCATCACATCTTGTTTATTATCACAAAGAACCTGGGCCAATCCGGTGCCCCAACTTCCGCTGCCTACTACAACTGCTTTCACTTTATTCCCTGCCTTTCGTAAGGTCAATGCTTACCTGATAATCATTATACACATTTCCCCGCAACCCGACAACTGTTTTTCCGAAGCTGCCGCTGCAATCATTTATTTTGCGGCTTTTTTGACAGGTTTCTTACGTTTTTTCAATTCGAGCAGCACACCACCAAACGCAGGAACATCCACCTCGATGGTATAAGGCAGCTTGTTGCTTTCCTTTTCAACAGCCTTCGCTTTTCCAAGCTCCTTGATTTCTCCCCCCCAGATATCCTGTTCTGTATTCAGTAGCTCATGATAAACACCCTTTTCCGGCACACCGAACGCATGCTTCTTATAGGTATTCGGAGAGAAATTCAGAATAACAACGTAATAGCTGTTTTCGTTTTTACGAAGATAGCTGAACATATTTTCATCAGCATTGTCCGCATCGATCCACTGGAAGGAAGACCAGTCGTATTCTGTTTCATACAATACCGGTGTCTTACCATACAACTCACCAAGCTTCGCAAAATACTTGTGGAAAGCATCGTGCATCGGATATTTTAATAGATCCCAATCGCATTGCTTTTCTTCATCCCACTCACGGAAATGCGCCAGCTCATTTCCCATAAAGTTGAGCTTCTTGCCCGGATGCGTGAACATGTATAAATACAAAGTGCGCAGCTGTGCGAATTTTTCCTCATAGCTTCCCCATATCTTATCTACGATGGTTTTCTTTCCATGCACAACCTCATCATGAGAGAATTCCATTATAAAGCGTTCGGAATAGAAATACGCCATCGAGAAGGTGATATTATTGTGATGCCATTTCCGATAGATTGGATCCTTTTCCAGATACTTCAAAGTATCGTTCATCCATCCCAGATCCCATTTATAATCAAAGCCCAGTCCGCCATCCTGCGTCGCCTTTGTCACGTTCGCAAAATCACTGGAATCCTCTGCAATCAGCATTACACCTTTGTATGCCTCAGATAAATGATAGTTCATTCGCTTGATGAAATGCAGTGCTCCTTCATTTTCTCCCAAATCCTTATTTCCATGCCAGTGTATGATATTACTGATGGCATCCATTCTTAGGCCATCCACATGATACTTATCAATCCAGAAGGCAGCCGCCGACATCAGGAAGCTGCGCACCTCTTCTCTCCAGAGATTGAAGTTCGCTGTTCCCCATTGGGAATCCGCATCACATGCCTTCTCATATTCATACAGTGGTGTTCCATCAAAATACGACAAGGAGAAATCATCGCGTACGAAATGGACAGGCACGAAATCCATAATGATTCCGATGTTGGCACGGTGACATGCGTTGATCAGATACATCAGCTCCTGTACACTTCCATAGCGGCTGGTTGCGCTGAAATATCCGCTGCACTGATATCCCCAGGAACCATCGAACGGATACTCATTCAGCGGCATCAATTCGATATGTGTAAAATGATTCTCTTTTACATATGCAATCAATTCCTTTGCGATGTCCTTGTAATTCACCCACTCCTGATCTTCATCCTTTTTCCAGGAGCCCAAATGCATCTCATAAATATTGACTGGCTTATCAAAATTCTTCGTGCGCTGTGCAAGCCATTTTTCATCGCTCCACTTCTTATAATCCAGATTTGTAACGATGCTTGCCGTATTGGGACGCAGCTCGGAATAAAAAGCATACGGATCCATCTTATCGACAATACGCCCGGTAGCCTGTGTTACCCGATACTTATACATATCGCCTTCTTTTGCTTCTGCCACAAACAGTGACCATATGCCCTTATCATCCTTGCGACGCATCTGATGTCCCTTACAGCTCCAGTCATCAAAGGAGCCTATGACCTGAATGCTTTGTGCATGCGGTGCATACACCGTGAAGCGGACTCCTTTTTTCCCCCGTTCTTCACACAGGTGTGCACCGAACAGCTCGTAAGCATCCAATGCACAGCCTTTATAATAACGATCCATAATTTTATTTTTCATGAGTAGCCCTCCAGTCTGTAACTACTTATATTTTACTCTATTTCAACATGAAAACCTATAGGTTTTCCTCTCTTTTTCATAAAATTGTAATGGGTTACATTACTTTTTATCTATTTGTATACTATTTGTGAATTGCCTGATTCAAATAATAAACAGGCTTTGAAACTCAAAGCTTTTCTATGCGGAAGTCTTGACAGGGAGAGATAAATGCAGTATGCTGTATACGAAGATAGTTAGTTTAATCTAACAAACAAGGAGGAATCCCCATGCTGCTGTCTTTACTAGCATTAACCATACTGACAATCGCATTGCTGAGCACCCGAAACTATCTGCTGCACAGCTATCGTTAGACATCATATAAAACAGTAAGTGGTGAGTTCATGATCGAACTCACCACTTTTTTATTTGATCATTTCTGCCATCGCATTCTGGAATGCCAGCGTTTTCTCATGAGCATTATCCAGTGATGTTCCCTTGATACAATAATAGAACTTGCATTTCGGCTCTGTACCACTTGGACGAATCGCAATCCAGCTGCCATCCTCCAAATAGTATTTCAGAACATCTGATTTTGTAAATCCGCAAAGCTCCTCTTCTTTTCCGTTTTCAATGATCTTGCTTTCTTTATAGTCTTCAAAACGCAGAACCTTCACACCGTTGATGCTTTCTACGGAAGTCTTTCTCAGCGTTGCCAGAATTTCCTGAATACGCTGTGCACCAGCCTGACCCTCCAGCTTTAATGATGTCTGACTTTCTTCATAGAAGCCCAGCTCTGCATACAGGTCATACAGTACATCGACCAGCGTCTTACCCTTAGCCTTGTAGTAGCATGCAGCTTCCGCCAGCATCAGACATGCCTGCGGCGCATCCTTATCACGCACGAACGGCTTAATCAAGGAGCCATAGCTTTCCTCATATCCGAATACATATTGCTTCTCATTCGTGATTTCGTATTTTGCCACCTTTTCACCGATAAACTTAAATCCAGTTAGTGTCTTTTCTGTGGAAACTCCATATTTCGTGGCAATTTTTTCACCCAGATCACTGGTCACCACGGTATTGAACATCACCGGATTGTTCGGCATACGATCCTTTGCCTGCAGCTGAGAGAAGATATATTCAATCAATACAGCACCGCTCTGATTTCCGGTCAGCAGCTTGTATTCCCCGTCATGCTTTACACCAACGCCCATACGGTCGGCATCCGGATCACAGACAAGAATGATATCTGCATCCTCTCGCTTCGCATATTCAATCGCAAGCTCGTAGCTTCCGGCTTCTTCGGGATTCGGTGTCGGTGTATTGGAGAAATCAGGATCTGGAGAACACTGTTCTTCCACAGCGACAAAGTGATAGCCTGCACGCGTATACACTTCCTTCACAGGGATATTTGCAGTTCCATGCTCCGGTGTAAAAATTATTTTCACATCATCCTTATTGATATCTGGATTCAGCTGAATGCTTAATACATTTTCGTAATACTCTTCGTCAACATCCTTACCGATAACCGTGATCAGCTTTTCCTGCTCTGCTGTAGGCTCTGCCTTGATGGCAAGCTCATCCTCGACAGCATTCACACGGTCAATCACCTGCTGTGCCAATGCCGGTACCAGCTGACATCCTTTTTCATCATACAGCTTGTATCCGTTGTATTCCTTCGGATTATGAGAAGCGGTAACCATGATACCGCCAAAGCAGTTAAAATGACGGACAGCGAAGCTCAGCTCCGGTGTTGGACGTAGACTCTCGAACACATAGGATGCAATGTTGTAGGTCGCAAGCACCTTAGCGGAATCCATAGCGAATTCCTTTGACATATGGCGGTTATCATAGCCAATGGCTACCCCGCGTTTCATCGCAGCTTCCCCGTTTGCGCAGATATATTCTGCAAAGCCGACATTCGCCTTGCGGATCGTATGCAGGTTAATACGGTTTGTGCCAGGTCCCAGCAGACCTCTCATCCCCGCTGTACCAAATTCGATGGTTGTATAAAACGCATCGTTGATCTGACTCTCATCCATCTGTTCCAGCACTTCTTTATAAGAAGGATCCAGATTTGGGTGGTTTAGCCATTTTTCATAAATATCTTTCACCATAAACTATCTTCCTTTCTGTTGATTGCTGGTTTTATTATATCATAATCTTATGGTTTTTTCTGTAAAAGTTTAGCGAATGTAAGCGATTACCACATTTTAAAGGGTTAAAATAAAAAAATCAGTCTGCTAACCAGAGAATTGCCTTGGATTTTGGCATGGATTTCATACAAAATAAGGAAATGGGCAAGCAAAAAAACAGGAATTTTCATAGCTTCCTGTTATCTATCTTCAAGAAACGACTTGATCGTATCCGTTTTTTCAGAATTCCTATAAGACAATCCGTTTACATGCATCTTCTATAAGTCAGCTTACCATAATGCTGGCATTTGTTTTGACGACTTGAAAACGGATATGTTCCAAGTATGAAAAAAAGGATCAAGAGCACCATCCCCGTTTTACAGGTTCCATGTTACTACCGATGGACTTGAGCCTTTTTTAATTTTATATACATTCATGCCTAAAGCAAGTAGGCTATTTTTTAATATAAGCACCTTGCTTGTTTTCAATATGAGAGAAGCATTTCACCTATTGTATAGGAAATCCTGCTTCAAAACCAGCTTATCAAATCTTCCCTTTTCTGTGTACAGCTAGCGCTCCCTCTCCAACACCTATTGGTACGGCTTCCATACATTTGGATCACAGGCTGAAGCTGCGTCCTCATCAATGATAAAGATACAATTCGGATGCATACGACAGAAGGATACCGGCCATTGCGGATCAATCATTTCCTCACAGAAGGTCTTTCTGATCAGCTCCGCCTTATGCTTTCCGCTTGCGACAACAAGGAAGGTTTTCGTTCTCATGATATCCTCCATACCAATGGAACAGGCTCTTTTCGGTACTCTTGTGATATCACCGTCAAAGAAGCGTGCATTTGCTCTTCTGGTAGATTCTGCGAGGTCGACCGCATGAGTTCTGGGATAAAATGCATCTCCCGGTTCATTAAAGGCAACATGCCCGTCATCACCGATACCCGTAATCGCTATATCAAGTCCGCCCATTGCAAAAATCTGTTCACTGTATAATCTGCACATTTCATCGATATCCTCAGCAAGTCCATCCGGATAATGCACATTTTTTGGATCAACATTCACATACTTCAGGAAATGCTTCTGCATGAAATACGCATAGCTGTTTTCATCTCTTGGTCCGATTCCCACATACTCATCCATATCAAAGGTGATCAGCCTGCTAAAATCCACTTCATGCTGCTGATACATATCCACAAGTACCTTATACATGCCAATCGGTGAACCTCCTGCCGGCAGGCAGAATATGGTATCCGGCTTCCTGCGAATCTGATCCACAACGATTTCCGCAGTCTTTCTGCTAAGTGCATCATAATCCTTAACGACAAATACTTTCATACTACTCCTCCTTTTCCTGTACCCTCATCTTAAACCACAATATTATCATTGTCAATAATTTTTATAATAATTTTATTGTTTTCAATAATTTTAATAATTTTGATATGTAAGAATGAAGCATGCTGCATCAACGTTACCGCATGAAAAAACCTCCCATGCGATTTCAGAGTACATGGAAAGCACTATGTAATCAAAAGGATAACAGACATACAGTATAAAGCAGATAGATACGCACAGTTTAAGCCTCTGCCTGTTTGTAAAAACGGAATGCAGCATCATGACGATGTCAAAACCACAGCAGAGTCTTCCTTATCACCGTTTTCTTGCCGTTGAATCTCTTTAAAAGCTTCCTTACAGCATACTAAAAGAAAAAAGCTCCTTCAACAGCCTTATCAGCAAGACTATATTCAGAGCTTTTCTTTAATTAACCGATAATTTTCTGAGCGCGCAATACTTCTTCGATTGCAGCGATTGCAGCATCTTCGTCATCACCGTTGCAGGAAATAGTGATTTCAGACTGCGTAGGGATTCCCAGTGACATAACACCCATGATGGATTTCATGTTTACTTCACGGCCCTTGAAAGACACGTTAACTTCACATTTGAATTTGCTTGCAGCGTTTACAGCAACAGTTGCCGGACGTGCGTGTAATCCAACTGGGTCAATAACAGATACAGTGATTTGTTTCATTTTATATTCCTCCTATTAAACAACTTTTTTACATATCCTATTTTAAACCATTTTGATACCACTTACAATCTTTAATTCGTTTTTTTTCGAGAAAAATTGCTTTTACTATGGGTTTTCCTCGCATTTCTCAGCCTTTTGTGGAAAGCCGCTTCACTTCTTCCAAAAATTCCCCGCAGGTCATTACCGGGATTCCCTCATGCAATAGCAGACGCACAAGAATTCCGTTGCCCTCCACCAACTGATTGTGAAAGCCTCCATCATAGATAATTCCCTTCCCGCAGCTTGGACTACGCGGCTGCAATATGACCAGATCCGGCTGAAATTCACGTATTTGTGCAAGTGCCAGCGCTGCACCTCGTTCAAACTGCGCAGTTACATCCTCTCCTTCCGTATTCATGATGTTATCCCCTGACAGCTCCGCACAGGCCCTGGGAACAGGAAGACCGCCCAGCACCTCCGGACATACCTGCAGAACCCCATGCTCCTTCAGATATTCAATCAATTCTGAGGATGCATTATTTCCACCGTTATATTTACAATTCACGCCCAGCAAGCAGCTGCTTACCGCATATTTCATTTCATATCCCTCCGTTTGCTCAATATTCTCAATGCATGTATCCTTCTCTAAGAGCGGCACGTTTACCTCTTCTTTCATTTTATCATATTCCAAACAGCTGCACACACAAATGTTTGTTTCCAATAGGATAAGGCACACAATTCTCGAAGCTCTCATCGCTTTTGATCATGCTCGAACATAAAAAGAGAAAGCGCAATTTCCTTACCCCTACCATAATGCCGGATCCTTATCATTTCAAGAAGTAGCATATCGCAATAAGCCGTTTTTCCACAGGCGCTTTTCCGTATGCTTTATTCTGCTGCCTTTCTTTCCCCTGTCGAATCGATTACACAGACCAGTAAAAAAGCCGCCTGCATAAGGTACAGTACGGCTTCTTGCATTAGTCTATGTTTCTTTGGCAATAGGCTGTGAAATCATGCTCCTGTATGATTTCATTCAAAAGCCTGCGGTTTCCCGGTTTTTCCACATGATACCAGTAAACCGGCAGTGTATCCAGCAGTCTGCCCTGTTCATCCAGTATATGGGTGAGTAGTTTCTCATATTCATTTTCCGAACTCCCGGGAACATATTCCTCCAGTACATCAATAGCGCGAGCTACAGCTTCATCCACCTCATAGATTTCTCCAAGGATGCTGGAATTTCCCGGAAGCAGAGCCGGATATGAGCGTTCCTTTAAGGTATATAGCTCTCCCATCACATAGCCATAGCCTATAAACTGACTCTTTCCCTTCAAATAAAGCTCATAATTATACAATCCCATTCGCAGGGATCCATAAACGAACAGCTTCATTCTAACAGATGGTGCCTCCTGTCGTTTTGACATCCGATTCATTATGAATCATTGCGGAAATAGCACAGGTCAACCCCTTAACGATAACCTCTAACGCCATGCTCGGCTGCCCTGGTTTATCTACCACCTGCTGTGGAAGATACGGAATGTGGATAAATCCGCTTTTCTTGCCGGCAAATTCCTTTTCAATCATATAGCGCACGCCATAAAGCACATGGTTGCACACAAAGGTTCCCGCACTGTTTGATATAGAGGCAGGTATCTCGTTTTTGCGAATCTCATTGACCATTGCCTTGATTGGCAGATTGGAGAAATAAGCAGCATCGCCATCTGCAAACACAGGCTCATCGATCGGCTGATTGCCTTCATTATCCTTGATACGGCAGTCATCCATATTGATACCGACACGCTCCACAGTAAGATCACTGCGACCGCCTGCCTGTCCGATGGATAAAATCATATCCGGATCATGCTTCTGCATAGCTTCACGAATCACCTGCAAAGACTTATGCACGACGGTAGGTATTTCCAATTTAATAATCTCTGCGCCCTCGATCATAGCTGGCAGCAGCTTCACAGACTCAATGGCGGGATTTATCGCTTCTCCGCCGAACGGATCAAATCCGGTGACTAATATTTTCATAAACAGCTTCCTTTCCTAGAACGCCAGCAACAGCATCAACACGATGTGCACGATAATCATTGCGAATGCCATCGGTGCCTGTGCCTTGATGACGGTCCATTTATTTCTGGTTTCCAAAACAGCCGTTGGCACAATATTGAAATTGGCAGCCATCGGTGTTAATAAGGTACCACAAAATCCGCAGGTCATACCAAGAGCTCCGACAACAACCGGATTTCCACCCTGTGCAATGACAAAGGGAATACCGATGCCCAGTGTAATGACAGAGAATGCCGCAAAGGCATTTCCCATAATCATCGTGAAAATCACCATGCCCAGGCAGTAGATAATGACACCGATGAGAATATTCCCACTCGGTACGACACTGGATATCATTGTGGAAATCACATCTCCGACACCGGCTTCTGTAAACAGCGTACCCAAAGCACCCAGAAGCTGCGGCAGCAGACAGGATGCACCAACCTGCATCAGCTGCTTCGTCGTATTTTCACGCGTTTCATTCACCTTAGGACGACAGATGACAACCGCAAGAATAAAGGATACCAGACAGGCAATGCCGACCATAACAGCACCATCCAGCGCAGCTCCCTGAATTCTGACAAATGACATGACCAGCGCCATCAAACCAACTGTCACTGCCGGAAGGAATATCCAGCTGCCGATTCGTCTGCTTTCTTTTTCCTTTTCCTCTACACTGACATCCCGAAAGGTTCCGATACGTACCTGCCCGCTTACTGTCAAAATTCCCATTACCACAAGGATTCCTCCGGTAATCGTACTTGGAATCCATTTTCCAAGAATGAAAATCACACCGACAAGAACCCAAAACAATGCTGTTCCGTATTTTGCTTTATCATTTTTCCGAAATGCTCTCCAGCCGGCATCCAGACAAACCAGTCCACATAACGCATAAAATATTTCCGGAGCGATATTTGCCAGAAAATCAGTCATGACGTGCACCTGCCTTTTTTACCTTACGGTCAAACAGGAAAACCTGCACAAATGTAAAAGCTACGGTAATGACCATCACCGGGATACTGGCCATTGCAATACTTGGCAGTGTCACTTCCTTATACATAGAAAGTGTTCCCTGAATCAACACAACACCACTTGCCGCCGCAAAGCAGTTCTGTGCAAAGAAGTTACCGAAGTTTTCCACAGCTGCCGCATGTCCCTTCAGCTCCTCCACCTCATGTTCACTCAGATCGCTTTGCTTACTCACCTTTGCCGCCGCCTCTGACATCGGCAGAATCAGCGGACGGACAAACTGAACATGTCCTCCGATCCGCACATTGAATGCACTGGCAGCAGTACGAACCAGCATGTAGATAGCCAGCACCTTTCCTGCGGATGCATTTTTTATTTTTCCGATCAGATATGCCGCACGTTCCTTCAGTCCGTATCGCTCGATAATTGCAATTACCGGGAAGATGATCAGGAAAATCGACATCAGACGATTGCTAACAAAAGACTCTCCCAGAATGGACAGAATATGTGGAATATCCATTCCCGCAACAATTCCTGTAACCAGACCAGCCAGCAGGACAGTTGCCAATACATCGAATTTCAGCGCAAAGCCAAGAACGATGATTACAATTCCAATCAATTTTAAGTATTCCATGATATACTCCTCTCTATCATGTGGATTTTATCATCAACGGTAAAAAGTCGCAATCATTTTCTTACAAAATTTCATGAATTTCTTTCCTTTTTTACCTGAAAAAGAGCAGCAGGATTCCATATTTTATTGAAATATGCCAGCATTTACCTTATTTTCGCTTCACAAATACCAGCTCCGTCGCGCTGGATAATTCTTCATGGAAGACATAGCCGTCCGCATGAAAAGCGATAAGCTCCTCTATACTGGATATACGCTGTGTAATGATCCAATTTACCATCGCTCCTCTTGCCATTTTCACCTGTGTGGATTCCGTTTTCAGTTTGCCAGCTTTCTCTATAAGAAAAGTCACCGTATAGGTACTCCCTTCACTCAGATAAGGGGACACAGCCCTGGCGTATTCCTTGCTGGCCAGATTGATGATACAGGGCTTTTCGCCTTCCTCCTGCAATAAAAAATGGGCCAGCCGATCTCCCCAGTATGCATATAAATCGCTGTATCCCTCAATCGGTAAACGGGTCTGCATTTCCAGACGATAGGGCTGGATTGCATCCATGGGACGCAGGACCCCGTACATACCGGATAAAATCCGGATACAGTCCTGTGCATAGGCGACATCCTCCTGTGAAAATTCCTCCACCCGCATATGCTTGAACTGTAGCCCGTTATATGTATACAGCGCTGGTGAGCCTGTAAGAGAAAACGTCATGCTCCGATAACGCTGTACATTCTCCATAGCAATTTTCTCATTGATTTTCATCAGAGTACGCAGCTCGTCAACATGAAGCTGCTTCAGCCTTTCACATAGAATTTCACTGTCCTTGATAAAGTGTGGAAGCTGCAGCGGCTCTCTGTCTACAGGCTTCATCTGCTTTGTCGGTGATAAAATTATTTTCATAAATACCTTCCTCATTTCTCCTGTCTATTATACCAGAGACAGCTGTACTGCGTCATTGGTTTGCACGCGCAGCAGCGGATTTGTTTATACTCATGCGCAAAGTGCTCTGTGAAAAAAGATATCCTGAAGGGCTCCACGAAATGGGTATATAGCTACTGAAGGACTCTTTCTCCATAATGTTGCGTAATGGATAAAGCCGAAAAAAAGGAAAGAAGAAATAACGCTCCGAATACAAAGGAGCTTTACTTCTTCTTTTCGCTATATATACATAATTTCAAAGCAAGCTAAACCAAAATATGCAGTACCGCCTCTAGCGCAGAGCCTCTTCCGATTCCACCAGGGCTTCCCCCACAGGTTGATTCCTTCTGCTGCTTTCCTTTTTTAAGCGTACTCTGCGATTCATCTCATCCCGCAACAGAGAATAGATAACAGAGAAAGCCGGCAATCCCAGCAGCATCCCCGCAAAGCCAAACAAGCCGCCGCCAACCGTAATCGCAAACAACACCCATAGGCCGGAAAGTCCCACACTTGTTCCAACGACACGTGGATAGATCAGATTGGATTCAAACTGCTGCAGACAAATACCAAAAATGACAAAGAATACCCCCTGCAGGGGATTGACAAATGCGACCAGCAGGGCACACAGAACAACGCCGAATATCGCTCCGAAAATCGGTATGATATTGGTACAGCCGATGATAACCCCCAGAATCGGTGCATATGGAAAGCCAAGAACCAGACAGCCGATATAGCACAAAACCCCGATAATCACCGCTTCCACCAGCTGTCCGGTAATAAAGGCGGAAAAGGTTGTATTCGTCAGATGAGCGACCCGCAGCACATTGTTATTCACTCGCTCAGAGGTAAAGGCATAGAGAAAGCGATGTGACTGTTCCAGCAGCTTATCCTTGGATACCGTCAGATACACCGCAATAACCAGTGCCATAAATACATTGGCCAGGCTGCTCGCAAAGCCGCTTGCCATCGTAATCAGATGCGGTATTCCATTTTTCAGAAGATTTACAAGAGTATCCTGCAGCTGCACGGAATAGGCATCCACCTGCTTGAGAACATCCTGCGGAATCTGCTGTTTTTCTATCATACTGGTAATCGTTTTCTGTGCATCCTCGATATAACCCGGCAGTGAATTTGCCAATGCGGCAATACTTTCGATCACCTGTGGCATTACAATGCGTACAATAAAGGCAAGAATACCGAAAATAATCAGCAGCGAGCATACAGCGGCGAGCGCCTTTTTCCACCTTCCCAGACTGTCCGGAAGCTTTTTCAGGAAAAACTTCATCGGGATGTTGAAGACAAACGCCATCATGATGCCATAGATAAAGGGGCGCAGCATCCCGATGATCATAGATACCGTATCAAACACCTCATTCAGATGCAGCATGATCCAGATTAACGCTATCGTATAGGTAATCAGAAACAATACATGCTTCAGTGTCAGCCGGTTGATTTTTTTATTTTTTTCAGTGAACATAGAAGACCCCTTTCTTTATGAGTTCCTCAGCTCCAATAGGATATCGCGAAGCTCTGCCGCACGCTCGAAGTCCAGCACCTTTGCGGCCTCCCGCATTTCCTTTTCCAGATTTGCCAGCAGTTTTTCCTTATCCTTCTTGCTGACCTTGGCTTTCTTGTCAATATATTTCGCCGTCATTTCCTGAGTTTCCTTGCTGCGGACAACCTCATGAATCGGCTTGATGATCGTTTTTGGCGTGATGCCATGCTTTTCATTATAGGCAATCTGTATTTCACGACGGCGCGCAGTTTCATCCAGTGCCTTTTGCATGGAATCCGTTATTTTATCCGCATACATGATAACCTGACCATGAGCATTACGGGCAGCACGACCAATGATCTGAATCAAAGAGCGCTCACTTCGCAGGAAGCCCTCTTTATCGGCATCCAGAATGGTGATCAAAGAAACCTCCGGAATGTCCAAGCCTTCACGAAGCAGGTTGATCCCGATCAGAACATCGTATTTCCCTTTTCGCAGATCGCGTATGATTTCCGTACGCTCAATTGTTTTGACCTCATGATGCAGCCATGCTACCTTGAAATCCATTCCCTTCAGATAGCTGGTCAAGTCCTCAGCCATACGTACCGTCAGGGTAGTAATCAAAGTCCGTTCATTCTTTTCAATGCGCGTACGTATTTCATCCACAAGATCGTCGATTTGCCCCTGTGTCGGACGTACGGTTACCACCGGATCCAAAAGGCCTGTCGGACGAATGATCTGCTCTATGATTTCACCCTTTGTCTGTTCCAGCTCATAATTCCCCGGTGTTGCGGAGACAAAGATTGCCTGATTGATCATTTTCTCAAATTCTTCAAAACGCATCGGGCGGTTGTCAAGTGCGGAAGGAAGACGGAAGCCGTAGTTTACCAGCGTTTCCTTACGGGCGCGGTCCCCATTGTACATGCCGCGAATCTGCGGAAGAGATACGTGGGATTCATCCACTACGAGCAAAAAATCGTCAGGAAAGTAATCAAATAAGGTATATGGGCGTTCTCCCGGTTTACGGCCATCGATATGACGGGAGTAGTTTTCAATACCCGGGCACACACCAAATTCACGCAGTGCTTCTATATCATAACGCGCACGCTGTTCCAATCGCTGCTTCTCCAGCAGCTTACCCTCATTTTCCAATACCTGAAGGCAATCCGCCAGCTCCTCTTCAATCGTATTCGCTGCCCGATTGATGATTTCCTGCTTTGTCGCATAACCACTTGCCGGGTATACCACATAAACGGTATAGGCATTCAGAACCTTGCCGCTCAGAGGATCCACTTCACAGATTCGTTCAATTTCATCATCAAACATTTCGATGCGAAGAATAAAGGAATCCGTATGACCCGGTGCAACCTCGATCACATCACCGCGGACACGAAAGGTTCCCCGCAGCATATCCATGTCGTTTCTCGTATACTGTCTTGCGACCAGCTTTCCCATCAGCTCCTTGCGATCGATGATGTCTCCTACACGGATCGAGAAAAACATCTCCCGATACTGCTCCGGATTGCTGGCACCGTAAATACATGCGACAGAGGCTATGATAATCGTATCCCTTCGTTCCAGAATGGAATTGACAGCGGCCATACGCAGCATATCCAGCTCCATATTGGTTGTCGCATTCTTATCAATATAGGTATCAGAGCTTGGAATATACGCCTCCGGCTGATAATAATCAAAGTTGGATACAAAGTATTCCACCCGGTTGTTGGGAAAGAATTCCTTAAACTCTGAATATAACTGTCCTGCCAGTGTCTTATTATGTGCAAATACCAGTGTAGGCTTATTGACCTTCGCAATCACATTGGATATGGTAAAGGTCTTTCCGGTACCGGTTGCCCCCAGCAGTACCTGTTGTTTCTTTCCTTCCCGAATGCCGTCCACTAGCTCTTGAATCGCCTGTGGCTGATCTCCTTGCGGCTGATAGTCTGATACAAGATCAAATAATTTAGTTTCCATTTGTAAGTTCCACCGCTTTCTTCATCTGCGTATCCAGAACTGCTTCCTCACTGTGCCATTTCAGCGCACAGCTGGAAAGCAGAGAGGTCAGGGTATCTGCATCAATGTTTCCTGTGACCTTCATCCCCTTGTCTTTCTGATACTGCTTCAGGGCCTCACTGGATGCGTAAGAGAAATATTCATCCGTACGATCTACGGCATAGCCGAGGAATTTCAGATAAATCTGTGCGCTCTTCGCTGCTGCGGAAACCGTATCCGGCTTATATACTTCCTTTTTCAAAACCGGTGCACTCGTATAGAATGCTTCATCCAGCTTAACCTGAACATCCGGTGTAATGCCCTTCCCGTTTATTTTTTCCCCCTTTGGCGTAATCCATTCCGCCGTTGTATATTTAAACATGGTTCCATCCTTAAAGGTGAGCGGCACCTGCACTGTTCCCTTGCCATATGTCTTTTCTCCTACAACGGTTGCGCCCAGATGTTCCCGCAGAGCTGCGGTCAGAACTTCGGCTGCACTGGCGGTATCTCCGTTGACAAGCACAACGATTTTCTTATATTTGAATCGCTCATAACCGTTGATTGTTTTGTAATCCTCCTTCGTACCGTCCTTTGTTTCCTCACGGAAGATAACGGTATTGTCCGGAAGCAAATAGCTGGCAATTTCCTGTGCGGATTTCAGATAACCGCCGGTATTGTCCCGCAAATCCAGAATCAGGCTTTCACAGCCCTCCTTCTTCAGGCTTTCCAAATGGCTTTTGACCTCTTCTCCGCTCGTTTCCGCAAAGGTGTCAAGCTCCAGTATACCGGTTTTTCCACGAACACTGCTGTAAACAGAATCCTGAACGGTTGCTTTCTTCACCTTGATTTTCTTATGCTTGTTTTCTCTAATGATTTCCAATGTGATTTCATCACATTTGGAGTTGGTGATCAATGCTTTGACATCGCTCGTTGTCATATTCCTGCAGACGGTTCCATCAATGGCATAAATCTGATCCCCCATCAAAAAGCCCGCTTCCTCTGCCGGTGAATTTTTCAGCACCTCATCAATGATAAAGGTCGATTCATCTACCCCGTAGAACTGAATACCGATACCGACAAAGCTGCCTTCCATGGAGCCCGTGAAGCTTTCTGTCTGTTCATTATCCAGATAACTTGTATGTATATCCCCACCGGCATCCACCATACCGCTGATTGCTCCGTCAATCAGCTTCTGATTCAGATTTTTCTGATTCTTTCCAAAGTAGAATTTGTCGCTCATGATAGAATAGATTTCCTCCAGCTTCTGAAATTCATCCCTGGAGGCTGCCGCAGTCTGATGCAGCGTGGAGTTTAAAAAGAAGCCTCCGAAAAAGCACACGATACATACGGCAACAACTCCCATCCGTCTCTGTCTGCGCTTTTTCTCTGCCTGTATTTCATCCGGCCACTTATGTCTGACCAGCTTATATCTCACAACTTTTTTTTCTGCCATACAAAACACCTCATTGTCCTTTACAGATTTACGTTTATAATCATATCACATTTTAAGTGCGATGATAACTATTTCGATGAAAGAACATGGCTGATAATGAAATCAACTTCTCTCTTTTTCATAAAGGTTCTCATTTTTCAAAGGCTGTTTTTCAGAAAGCAAAAAAAGAAAAGGACTATCCTGACCATGCAGCTTTCCCGCTTTTACAATAACGCTCCTAAAAAAGCTCTTATAAATGCGGAATGCACAGTCGGCAGTCCCGTTATTTCAATGATTTAGATTGTTCGTGTTGTTCCTATGTCAGTGACATCAGCGCTTCCAGCGCAGATACTTCGTAGTGGAGAAAAAGCTTCCCACAAGTCCGACCAGCATACCGCCCAATAGCAGAATGCCACAAATCTGAAGTGTAAACGGCATGATCGGCTGTAGTGTAAACAGACTGGTTATAATCTGACCATTCAGCATATCGTAGAGATACTGATAACCGAAATAGGTGAAGATGCAAGGCAGTACAGCGCCCATCAAGCCAATGAGCATTCCTTCCATCATAAACGGAACTTTTATGTACCAGTTTGCCGCACCAACGTTTCTCATAATGGATATTTCAGCATTTCTTGCATAAATTGTCAGCTTAATGGAATTGGAAATCAGGAAGAGTGCCAGCAGTGTCAGCAATCCCACAAAGACAAGCCCTCCGGAACGGATGGTATTCAGCACGGAAATCATTTTGGATACGCTGCTTCCTCCGTAAATAGACTGCTTCACAAAGGGCAGCTGTTCGATCTGCGCATTGATGGTTTTAATTTGATTGGCATCCTTCACAGACACAAAGAAGGCATTGCACAGCGGGTTATCCTTACCGCGGTACATTTCAAATTCCTTTCCCTTTTCCTTGATCATCAGCTCCAGCTCATGATCCTTATCAGAGAAGGTCACTCTGCGCACGCCGCTGATTTTTTCCAGACCGTCTCTTGCTTCATCGATTTTCTTCTGTGTTTTTACATCTGCCTTTAAAACCACATGAATCTGCAGCTCATCCTCGATGGAAGTGGTAAACAGAGATACATTTCCCGCAATCATCAGAAATGCGGAAAACAGAATCAGGGTGATGGTAACGGCACTGGATGCCGATAAGGACATAGCGATATGACGAAAGATACTCAAAAAGGCCGTCTTTATGAATTTTGGGAACGCCTTGAAAAATCTAATCATGCTTCAGGTAGCCCCCCTTCATGATATCCGCAACCACATATCCCTCTTCCAGACAAATGGTGCGCTTCTTAAAGCGGTCTACAATCGTTGAATCATGCGTAACCATGACAACCGTTGTTTTTTCAACCTCATTGATTTTTTCCAGCAGCTCCATGATTTCCGCAGATTTGTCGGGATCAAGATTCCCTGTCGGCTCATCCGCAATCAGCACCTTTGGATGGTTGGCGATTGCACGACCGATTGTCGCTCTTTGCTGCTGTCCTCCTGAAAGCTCATTGGGAAAGGCTTTCGCCTTGTCTTCCAGCGATACCAGCTCCAGCACCTCTCGCACACGGCGGCGGATATCCACCTTTTTCATGCCGATGACTTCAAGAGCGAATGCGATATTTTCAAAAATTGTAAGCCTTGGAAGCAGACGGTAGTCCTGAAATACGACCCCGATGTTTCTGCGGTAAACCGGCACACGGGAATGCTTCAGCTTTCCCACATTGATATTTTCCACCATAACCGTACCGCTATTTGGGATTTCTTCTCCATCCAGCAGCTTGATCAGTGTAGATTTACCTGAGCCGGTCGGTCCGATGATGTACACAAATTCTCCATCATCAATGGCAAGATTGATATCCCGCAGTGCATGTACACCATTCTTATATTCTTTTGATACGTTTTCCATTACGATCATAACATCACTCCTGACTTTTCATAAGTATGCTCGAAGCGGGCAGCGTTCCATGGAGGTAAGCTTACCCGAAGATATTTTCCGGTTTTTCGCGACAAGGGGCACCGCTAGCGCTACAGGTTCTGCTCAATGCTCCATTGCCCCAGCCGCAGCCCCATGCAAAGTCAGCAGAGGAACGGAATTGTGAGATTGCAGAGGATATACTCATTTTTCCCAGATTGATGACCTCAATATGACAGTGCGGTCCGGATGTATTGCCACTGTTTCCGGTCAAGCCCAGCAGCTGTCCCTTTTTCACCTGCGTACCGGCAGATACTGCAAAGCCTTCCTGTGACATATGGAAGAAGCTGATGGCATACGTGGTACCCCCGGCCTGTGTCAGCATATGGATACTGTTACCACCGCCAACCGGATAACCGCTCCAGTTTCCAAGATATCCGCCGTTTGTCGCTACCGGATTATTGGCATACAGGATTATTCCATCTGCAGGCGCCACGATCTGTGTGCCGATGGGAGCTGCCATATCCAGACCCAGATGAACACCGCCGCCCGGATAGTACCAGGTACCGGCAGATACACTGCCGCCGCGAACCGGCATCATAAGCGCACCGTTTCCGCTAAAGTTCAGCTTTCCTGCGACAGAGGTATTGATATTGATCATATTGTTCTGAATGCTTGCGATATCCACCTGCGTAGAACGCATCTTTTCATTCAGCTCAGCTTCCTGCTTACGATATTCCTCCAGAAGCTTCTTTTTCTGCTTCTGTACTTTCTCTGTCTCTTTTTTGCTTTTCTCGTTTTCGGCTTTCTTCGCTTCCACATCAGCCTTCAGACGATTCTTTTCACTTTTCTGATGATCCAGCTTGGCCTTATCCTCCTGCAGCTTCTTGATTTCCGTTTGATCACTGTCTGTGATTCGTTGAAGACCATCCACCTTACGAATCATATCAACAAGGTCCTTGGAGCCCATAATGACCTCCACATCCATATTCGTACCGGTCGCGGCCTGTTCATCAAGCATACGGTCCGTGATGATCTTGTTTCGCTGATCGATATCCTTCTGTTTCTTTTTAATTTCCAGATTCAGCTTCTCAATCTGCCCATTGATGGTTCGGATGTTCGCTTCATTGACTTTGATATTTTTGTCCAGTCTGTCAATCACGGATTGCAGCTGCTTCATAACGGAGGTTATTTCCTCAATATTGCTTTTGATTGCGGATATTTTCTTATCCAGAGAGGATACCTCACCCTCCAAAGAGCTGCTCAATCCCGCATAGTATTCCTTAAAGGCCGCACACTGCTGGGCAGCTGCCTCACTTTCCTGAGCAACACTGCACTTATTCAGCCACGCTTCTTCATTTCCTGCGAAATCTGCCGCATACAGCCTGCTGGTTTTCTGTGACGGCACCAACATCAGCATTGCCGCCACACAGCCTAACATTATTGTTTTCTTTAATTTCATCGACGCCACCTCAAATATTTCGTTGCTGCCAAAAAGCTTCCGATAATGCCCACAACAGCTCCACTCAGTAAGAGCACCCCTGCAATTTGCAAGGTAAAGGGATACGGCTTCTGCATAACGAACATGCTGCTCATGAACTGTCCGTCCAAAAAGTCATAAAGGAAGCCATAACCGAAGATCGTCAGAATCACAGGAATCAATGCCCCGATCATTCCAATGAGCATACCTTCAAACATGAACGGTGTTTTGATATACCAATTTCCTGCCCCTACGTTTCGCATAATGGAAATTTCTGTCTGCCTTGTATAAATTGTCATTTTAATGGTATTGGTAATCAAGAATATCGCAAGCACACCCAGTGCCAGTATAAAGATGGCACCTCCGTATCGTATCGTTTCAAAGGTGTCAATCATATCCTGTATGCTCTCTCCGCCATACTGCGCCTTTTCAATACCTTCCATGTTGTTTAATGTTTTTGTAATCTGAGGAATATCGGTTGCCTTCTCCACCTCCACGATGAATACATTCGGCATCGGATTGCGTTCCTTGTAGCGTTCAAACACCGAACCGCTTTCCTCAATCAGGATGTTCAGCTCATCCTCTTTGCTGGAGAATTCCACTGTTTTCACACCGGAGATTCCTTTGATCAGCTTTTCCATGTGTTCAATTTCATCCTGCTTCTGCAGGGAATCAATAGAAGCATGAATTTTCAGATTTGTTTCCACATGATCCGCAAAGCTGTTCATGTTGGCCGCAAGCACGAGAAACAAAGTCATCAGTGTCAGCGTTACTGCCACAGCAGAGGCACTGGACAATGTCATCGCCATATGACGGCCCAGATTGCGGAGCGCCGTCATGAAATGCTTGGGAAGACTTTGTATAAAACTAATCATGATGTATATATCCGCCTTTCGCGATATCCGCAACGATAAAACCGTCCTCCAGCGCTATCGTGCGTTTTTTGTATGTATTCACGAGTGTGGAGTCATGCGTAACCATTACGATGGTCGTCCCCTCCACCTTGTTGATTTTATCCAGCAGCTCGATGATTTCCATCGATTTCTCAGGGTCAAGGTTTCCTGTCGGCTCATCCGCGATCAGCACCTTGGGATGATTGGCGATGGCCCGGGCGATGGTAGCACGCTGCTGCTGTCCTCCGGATAATTGATCCGGGAAAGATTTTGCCTTATCCTGAAGGGATACCAGCTCCAGAATTTCACGTACCCGCCGTCGAATCGTAACCTTATCCAGCGCCAGCACCTCCAGAGCAAATGCAATATTTTCAAAGACTGTCATTTTCGGAAGCAGGCGGAAGTCCTGAAACACGACACCGATATTGCGGCGATAAAAGGGTACACGGGAGTGACGCAGCTTTCCCACGTTTGTTTCCGCAACATATACCTCTCCCGCATCCGGAAGCTCTTCTCCGTCCAGCAGCTTGATCAGTGTGGACTTTCCACACCCTGTCGGACCGATGATATAAACAAATTCACCTTCATCTATTTCAAGATTGATATCACGCAGTGCGTGAACCCCATTCCTATATGATTTGGATACATTTTTTAAGAGGATCATTTCATCACTCCTTTGGCTAACATTATAACATAAATCGACACCGTTGACAGTGTCTGTCGTATGTAAAATTCTTACAATTTCAAAATACCGACACAAAAGTTATGATAGATAGAAAACATTACCTGTCAGCTATGCGAAGTTTATGACAAATGCTCAGTTTTCTAACTGGGATGCCATGTCCTCGCTTAGACAGAAAAGGACTGTGTTTTCCGGGTGTTTCCTATGCAATACATAAGAGGGCTTCAAACAAGCTGCTGAAAAAGGATGAAATTTTTAGATTTTGAACATAGTAGCCTCTCACATCTTCAAAGCTGCTCCCTATCCACGCAAATATAGGGTACGAATCACCACATTTGACATATATGTATACAAAAAATGGGAAACCATTTTCATAGCAATCCCATTCTTGATGTTTCGTATTTTTTCAGCAGTCTTGAATTCTGCCATGAAGCTGCTCAGCGTCAGGAATTTCTCTTAACTACCAGATTTCTTAGCTGGAAGTATTCCTGCTACAGCTGTTCCTGATAGGTGAAGCCTTCTCCCTGTACCTCATTCACATCGCTGACAATGACGAATGCTTCCGGATCGACCTCTGCTATGATATGATTCAGTTCGGAGAACTGCTTTTTCACTACCACCATCATGATAACCGGCTTGCTTGTTCGGGTGTAGCCGCCCTCGGCATGCAGAATCGTTGCTCCGCGATTGATATTCTGATAGATCACCTGCATCATCTCTTCAAATTTATCCGAAATGATCATGACGTTTTTGGCCTCGTGAGAGCCCATGGTAATAACTTTATCAATCAGCTGTCCGCATACCCACACGGAAACAAGCCCGATCATGGCGGCCTCTACACCATATACACTCGCTCCTAAAAGAACCGTAGCACCGTCGATGCACATCACCAGCGTCGGCAGTGCAATCTTCGTATATTTGTTAATGATCAGCGGGGGAATGTCCATACCTCCGGTACTGCCGCCGACACGGTATACCAGTCCTATTCCGATTCCTGTACATACCCCTGCATAAATGGATGCCAGCAGCGGATTGCCGGTCACCTGAACATCCGGCCAAAGCATACCAAGCACAGAGATAAAGAGCGGATACACGATGGTAGACACAATCGTTTTTAACGCAAAGCGTTTTCCCAGCAGAACCGCTCCCAGTAAATACAAGCCGATGGTCAGTCCATTGATGACCAGACGCGGAGAAAGATTAAAAATCGGCTGCAGCGCGACAGCGATTCCTGCAACACCTCCCGAAAGGATGTCCAGCGGAAGAATGAAGAAGGTAACACCTGCCGCTATGATAAAATTTCCCATAATTATGCTGATGATTTCTATCATCTGATCCTTTTTATTATGATTTTGCATATGCCATGCCTCGCTTTCCTGCTTTCCTATATTTTATAGATTGGATACCTCTATACAGTATCTGTGCAATATCCGCTTATATTCCTGTTGCGAGCTTTTCCTATGTTCGCTACCCGAAATTATAACATATGTAAAAAATGAAATCGCAAGAAAATTTATAGATTATTTTCACGTTTATGAAACAGGAATGCATTTTCTATAGTCCCACTTTAAACAAGCCGTCAGAGAATCCTTCCAGAAATTTTAACATACAAAAGATACTCCCCATCGATATCCCCCTACAGATTTCATCGTTACAGCAAAAAAAAAGAGATCAATTTCCTATTCAAATAATGAAATCAATCCCTTTTGCTTTTCCAAGTTTGCGGTTACCCATTTTTTATGAACTAGTTGCTATATGCATTTTAAATGCTTTCCATATATATGATATGTGCCATTTAATATCCGCCCTTGCCTGTCGCTCCTTCTTCTACCTGCCCATATGTCTTGAAGCTTTCGATCACGACATCAATTTCCTCTTTACTCAGGACCGCCGGTTTTCCAACACACATGGTACGCCATTGAATTTCCGCAACCCACTCCACGTTTTCCGCAACGTTGAAGGCTTTTGATAAAGAGGGGCCATAGGCCACCATACCATGATTTGCCAGCAGCATCGCCAGTCCTTCCCCCGTTGCTTCACTCACCTTTTCCGCCAGCGCCTCTGTGCCGTAGGTTGCATAATCAGCACAGGGTACACAAGATGTTTGCGCTCCAGCAAGCAGATAATGTACAGCTTCAATTGGCTGCTTCAAACATGCAAAGGTTGTGCAGTAGGTAGAATGTGCATGCACCACACCTCGCGCATCCGGATGAAGCTTATAAATTGTCGCATGCAGTGCATGCTCACTGGATGGCTTCCGGCTTCCCTCTATAAGGTTTCCATTCAAATCCAGAATGACAATATCCTCGGCAGCGGTTTCAAAATAATCCAATCCGGATGGTGAAATCGCCATATAACCACACACAGGATCATAGGCGCTGATATTGCCTGATGTTCCTTTCGACAAACCGGCAGAGCTCATTTTCTTCCCGTAATCTACAATTTCCTGTCGTTCTTTTTCCATTAACATACTTCGTTTTCCTCCTTATACCGTCGTATTCACTCTATCTCGATTTGTTTTCCATATTTCATAATACTCCTGTATGAGCGATCCCTTTTGCGGTTTATAGATTTTGTATGAACGCTCATTTGTGTCTGTATGAATATTCCAATAAGAATTGCATACAGACACACAGCCCATAATAGATGCCTGATGGAAATGATCCGGCAGTACCAGAGCCTTCTGCGTCAGATCGCTGAGATGCTGACACAGCATATCCGATTGAAAACCGCCACCGCAGCCCAGAATCTTATCATGCTGTATCGGCAGCATCTGCAGCAGCTGTCGATACTGATAAGAAATAGAGCAGGCGATATCTCCCACCAGCGCCCATGCTAGATCTATTCGATGCAAATCGGCGCGGAATGGCGGGCGCATGAAGAAGCCGCCGTTTTTATAGCCACAGGCGTGTTCAAAATCCAGAGAGGAAAAGGATGCGGTGCATTTTATGCTGGTTACTTCCTTCAAAGCTGCCTCCAGATCCTCATAGCTCACACCGTCAAAGAGCAGATTTCGTATGCGCTGATAGTTCAATCCTGTTACACCGGGATTTGTTTCCATCTGATACATGCTTCCCTTTAACCAGGAATCCGTCCAGCAGCGCTCCTGCGGATCACAGTATCGTTCTGTTCTCAGCGTCACCACCGGAGACGTTGTTCCTGATACAACAGCAATATCCCCTTCCTGCATACCGGCTCCCAGCACTGCCACCTGCGTATCTGCCCCACCTACAAGAAAGGGAATGTCATAGGCGATCTTAAGCTGCTCCTTCATATCCTCCTTGACAAGCCCCAGAAGAGAGCCGGCATGCAGCAGGGGCGGCATCGTAAGCTGCTCCAGCTTGAACCGCTTGATCAGCTCTTCGCTCCATTGCTGGGTACCGATATCATACAGCTGTGTTTCACAAGCCTGCGAAGGCTCGATGGCGAGCTTTCCACATAAAACATAGCCAATCCATTCGCTCAGACTTGTAAAGGTTTGTACCTGATCGAAAATTTCTTTTCTGCGTTTCGACAGGCCCATAAGCTTGGCGGCAGGAAAATCCTCTGTAACCCAGCGCCCTGTTTTCTCATAGATCCCGTCCTTCTCTATCTCTGCCATCCACGCTCTACCCCGGTTATCAATATTGGGAAGTCCATAGAAGTCTTCCTGTTTCCGATTGATGAGGACTATGCTTTCTCTGGCGCCGGAGGAGGATATGGCATCGATCTTGATATTTGGATACATACCGATGATTTCCCGACAAAGCCCTAAGATGTTACGCTTCCAATACGAAGGGTCAAAATACTGCGCATCCTCATATGCATCATCAATATAATAGATATTTTCAAAGGTTTTCACGCAAATCAACACGCCATCCTCACGAACCAGAGCTACTCTTGAATTACCGGTTCCAATATCCACGATCATGTAATGCTTCATAACGGCATCTTCAGGGAGTGATAATTGTATACGATCCGCTCCAGCTGCTCCTGTTTTTTCCAGGCCTTTAAGCGCTCCGTGATGATATCCGACTGATGGTCTGTAACTTCATAGGTTGCTCCACAGATATGCGGTGTCAACAGAACGTTGTCATTTTCTATAATTTTCAAATCATCTGACAATGGCGGCTCGCTGTTCAGCACATCCAGAAGAATTCCCTTAATGCGTTTCTCTTTAGCAATGTCCTGTAATGCTTCCATATCTACGACAGCACTTCTTGCGGTATTCACAAAAACAGCATCCGATTTCATCGTATACAGCAAGTCTCTTGAAATCAGCTTCTCTGTAGCAGGCAGTACCGGCAGATGAATGGAAATGATATCACATGTGGCAAACAGCTCCTGTAGCTCACATTTTGTATATGGCGTATCATTGACATATGGATCGTAATAGCTGATACTGCACCCGAATGCATCCAGCAGGTGTGCAGCCGCTTTCCCCACAGCTCCAAAGCCGACAAAACCAACGTGTTTGCCATGTAGCTCATTCCCCATCCATGTATAATACGGTGTTGTTCCTTCTATCCATTGTCCGTCCCTGATCCATGCAGTTGCAGGAAGCAGCTTGCGCATATAGGCGATCAGCATCCCCACCAGCATTTCCGCTACAGCTGTTGCATTGCGGGCCGGAGTACACAAAACCGGTATTCCATGGGCGCTACATGCCTCTACATCAATATTTGCTGGATTTGCACGGCAGTCACCAATCACCTTTAGTCCTTTATAGTTGGATAAAACAGCTTCCGTGATGCGATCCAGCTCCGTAATCAAAATATCCGGCTGTACCGTTTTCAGCGCCTCCAGCATTTCTTTTTCATAAAAGCGTTCTCCTGTTTTATTCCATGGATCATATACCACCTCTTCAAACAGCTCCTGCAGCTCCTGCAGTCTGCTTTCAGACATGGGAGCACGTACGTAAACCTTCATAAACCGACCTCCTTATCAATAAAACTGCGATACAGCTTCATCAAAATAAGCTGCAACATCGTATGCACTATATACACCCTTATCTGTTATAACACCATCAATCAGATAGGGTGGAGTGATGTCAAAGGATGGATAAATCGCTTTAACACCGGGCAGGGTATTGTTGATACCGCGATAACAGAGTACCTGCTGCGGATCGCGTTCCTCGATTATGATATCCGCTTTGCTGCGCTTATCTGCATCCGGTATACCTGTCACAAAATACGGGATATGGAAATATTTTGCCAGAATTGCAATCTGCATGGTTCCGACTTTATTTGCAATATGTCCGTCTCTGGCAATCGTATCTGCTGCAGAGGTAAACAGGGATATCCCCTTGGTTTCCATTGCATAGGCAACCATATTATCGGTAAGCACCGTTGAGGAGAAGCCCATTTCATGACATACACTGGAGGTCAGCCGAGCACCCTGCAGGTAGGGTCTTGTTTCCGCATGATAAAATTCCACCAGTCGGTTTCTGCGTTGTGCAACGCGACACATCATACCTACAATCGTTTCTCCAAAGCACTGTGTCAGCACACGGCCACCCTCCGGTATCTGATCAACCAGATATTCCGCTACCTTTTCCATTGTCGCATATCTGCGATTCAATGAATCCAGTGTTCTTTGTATGATGGCCTCTACCGCATTCTCCCCCCGATCGATTGCCGCATAGGCTGCCTGCAGGCATCCGTTTGTTATGACACGGTAGCGGTTCGCAGTCGTAATTCTGGCTGTAGCGATATCCTCAGCTGCAGTCTTCAGAAATTCCTTCTGCTCCCTCTGGTCTGCATTTCGTATCTGCCACGCCGCCAGTGCCATCCCCATACCGGCTGCCGTATACGGCCCGGCACTTTGCGTCACCATGTCCCGTATCGCCTGAACGACCTCCCGATAATCCTTACATTCCACATAGCGGATAACACTCGGATAAATTCTTCGATCCAGTATACGAACCATACCGTTTTCAAACCATGCCACATGCTCATATTGCAGCAGATATGCAAGCCCCTTATCCTGTCTTTCCATTGTATCAGCTTCCTTCCTTATCGTTGTTATCCCCTCATAGCGCGCAGCATGCAGCGCCCTCTATCTATCTCATCAGCGTGCTGTACTAAGCTCCTTACTTTATAAAGCAAACACAGGCATGCCTGCATGCAGAGAACGTGTGGATGTTCTGTTGCACCGTATATGCCCAAAGCAATACACACAATCTCTCAAAATCATCTGCTCTATGAACAAATCATTTTAAATTGTTCACTTACTTCCATTCCCTCACAAATCACCTTTCGATTCCGTATCAGCCAGATTCCCATTTTCAGTAATGCACGTTCAAAGGCTACACGCTTATCTATCTCTTTGATCGAGGTGACCTCCATAACCTTGGAATCACCCACAACCCTGCGAATAATTTCCGTACCAGCATAGCCAAGGGAATCGTTCATGATTTCTCTGAGATAGTGCTGTTTAAATTCCTTTGTACGATACAGCGGACATTCCACACATTGTTCATAAACCTTCGGCAGCTTTTCCATGGTCAGATCAATCGTATCTGCCACGGCATGGCAACACCAGGTGAGAAATTCTGTATGCTGCGGTTCTATGAATTGTATTCTCGCCCAGGCGAAGAAGAGATTGCCAATCACATTTCCGATGTCATATCCCATTGGTCCGTAAAATGCAAACTCCGGATCAATGATTTTTATTCCATGCTCATTGATGAAGATGGATCCGGAATGCAGGTCTCCATGCACCAGTGCCTGCGCATGGTTCATAAAACGATCTCTCAGCTGGGCAACATCGGCTTTCAGCAGTTCATTCTCATATAAAAATTCTTTCACAAACTCCTCATTCTCCGGTAATACGATATTACGATTCTTGTAATTATCATATGGCTCTGTAAGCACAAGATCTTCGGTAATATCACACAGCTCCTTATTCAGAAAGAGCTTGACATTATCTTTTTTCACTGCCCGATCCAGCACCAAATCTGTTGTCGGCAGAAGTGTCCGTGCCAGAAATTCTGCAATATTTTCTGCAAAGTGGGGAAAGACTCGACCTTCCATCAGCTCTTTCCTCATATTTTTATAGGCCGAGATATCCTCCATTGCCAGCACGCACATTACTTCATCATAGGCATAAACCTTTGGTACAAAGCCCTCTGCCAGCATCCCCTCCAGTTTGAGAATCTCCGCTTCAATCTTATTACGGTATACATCCAGCGCTCTTCCGGATGAGCGCAGGTATTTATCTGCCTGCTTTATGATGATGGATTTTCCACTATCCGGATTCCATACACGGAAAACATAATTGATGTTTCCATCACCGATTTCCTCTGCCTGCAGCACCTCACCCTTTTGAAAGTATTGCAGCTTGGAGGTGACATAGCATTTTACTTCCTCCACATCCAGCAACATGTGATGCTCATAGTTATTCATATACATTTCCACCTTATATTCGTTCTATGCTTCCGTTTCAATTTGTTCTTTTTTCGTTCTGATATCCTTAAATTTCGGAAATCCGATAATGATAAAGACGATTCCGAAGACAATCATCAGCATGGAATACCAGTTATAGCCCATGATAGCGGTTGGTGATACATTCGCCAGACCTCCGGCTACCAGCAGCTGCCCGGCATATGGCAACAGACCGTTGAATGCGGAGGAGAACAGATCCAGAATACTTGCGACACGCGATCTTGAGATATGGAAATTATCCGCTATATCTCTGGCAATCGGACCGGCTGCGATAATCGATATCGTATTGTTGGTAGTCGCAATATCTAGAAGACTTACCAGAGCCGCAATAGACAGCTCGCCGCCTTTGGATGATTTAGCCCCTTTGGTCAGCTGATTCATCAGGAAATCCATACCGCCAAAGTGCTTCATCAGCTCTACCATACCGCCGACCATGACAGCGATCAGTGCCATATCCTCCATACCGATGGCACCGTCATGAATAATCGTAAGCGACTGTATCAGGGTAAACCCGCCATTAAAGCATCCGATGACCACTCCGGATAAAATACCGATAATCATCACGACTACAACATTTAAACCGACCAGGGACAAGGCAATGACCAAAATGTATGGAATTATGTTCACAAAGCTGAAGGAACCGATATTTCCAAGACTCACATCGCCTCCTGACTGGATAGCGAGCAGAATCACATTGATGACTACGGCAGGCAGAACCATGAGTATATTCGCTTTGAATTTATCCTTCATGGACACCTCCTGTGTTCTCGTTGCGGCAATCGTCGTATCGGATATAAAGGAAAGGTTATCTCCAAACATCGCACCGCCGACAACGGCTCCGGCTAACAGACAGACATTGATGCCCGTTTTATTGGATATATCAACTGCAATCGGCATGAGTGCGGCAACGGTTCCCATGGATGTTCCCATGGAGAAGCTCAACAGACAGCCGATCAGGAAGATTCCGGGCAGAATCAGATTTCCGGGAAGAATAGTAAGTCCCATATTTACAATAGAGTCAACGGCCCCCATTCCCTTTGCGACTCCGCCGAAAGCTCCGGCTAGCAGGAAAATCAGAACCATCAGAATCAGGGTTTCTTCTCCGCCTCCTTTACAGTACAATGCAATTTTTTCCTCAAATGGTGTTTTCTTATCTCTTTTGTTTAACAGTAATGCGACTCCGGATGCGATGGCGATTCCCGTCATCAGCGGCATGTTGTCAAAGCTTCCTGTACCTAGCCCCGTACCCATGTACGCAACAAGGAATACAATCAGCGGCAGCAATCCAAGAAAGCTGCCTTTCTTTTCATTTTTCATAGTACCTCCTCAAGTATCACATGATTATTTAAGTAGCTTCATCCTCGGCAGCTGTCCTGTGCTACCCTCCCTTCTCAAATATTGTTTTCTGACCGAAATGAAACCCCCTACAACGAAAATACAACATATTCAGTCACATGTCAACACTTTTATGTTGCTTTTTGTTGTTTTATCTGTGGTTATCCTTGCATTTTATGTTGGATATTGTTATATTATAGATGTCGATGTGACTTTCTGTTTGATAATATGGGATTTTGAAGGAGGATGATTGACCATTTCCAAATAAACTTATATAATATTCATAGAAATATTACGATAAGAAAGAGGGAAGACGTATGTTAAAGCTAGAACGGCAGCTGTTTATTGAAAAGGAGCTGCATGAAAAGGGCAGTGTTCTTGTTTCCGAGCTGAGTAAGGTGCTGGATTGCTCAGAAGAGACAATACGCCGGGATATCAAGGAAATGGAAGCGGCTGGTAAGCTCAACAAGATACATGGAGGTGCCTATCTGCCGGATAAATACGACAAGGGTGTACCGATTGAATTACGTGAATCATTCTTCGCCAGTGAAAAGGAACAGATGGCAGACAAGGCGGTGGATATCATCAAGGATCATTCTGTCATTATGCTGGATTCCAGCACGACATGTCTGAAGCTTGCGGAGGCAATTATCTCATCCGGAAAATGTATTACATTGATCACCAATTCGCTGCGTATCAGTTCTCTGTTTAATTCACAGTCATCCAATGTGAATCTGATTTGTCTAGGTGGACAGCTTCATCGGGCAACTGCATCCTTTACCGGGTATCGGACAACGGATACGCTGAAGCAGAATTTTGCGGATATCTCCTTTATCTCCTGTCCGGCACTGCATCTGCAGCATGGCCTTTCCGATAACAATCTGAATGAGGCAGAGGTGCGTAAGCATATGCTGGAAAATTCCCACTATAAAGTTCTGATTGTCGATCATACGAAGTTTGATTCCATATCGGACGTCCTGTTTTATGAACTGGCAGCAGTTGACCTGCTGATAACCGATCAACCACTGAGTGAGACATGGGAGGAGTATTGCAGAAAGTCATCTATCGAAATTATTTATTCGTAAATACGATAGGAGGACATCATGAGAAATTTTACGTATCACAATCCTGCACGGATTCTGTTTGGCGATCATGCACTGGATCAGCTTCCTGATCTGTTCAGGGAATTTCATGTTTCAAATCTTTTGCTGGTATACAGCGGAGATTTTATCAAAGAGCTTGGTATCTGGGATGCTGTTCGTGATACCTGTGTTCAAAGCGACATCGCCTTCTATGAAGAGGGCGGTGTTGTTCCGAATCCGAAAATCGAGCTTGTACGTGAGCTGATTGCATTGGGAAAGGAAAAAAAGATTGATTTTGTCCTTGCCGTGGGTGGAGGCAGCTCGATCGATACAGCAAAGGCAGTGGCCGCAGGGATCCCCTATGAGCATGATGTGTGGGATTTCTTTGAATATGCTGCCGTTCCTGAAACAGCTGTACCAATAGGTGTTATTACCACCATTCCTGCGAGTGGCTCCGAATGCTCCAACTGTTCGATCATTTCCAATGGGCTGCACAAATGCGGTATTGAATACGATTGTATCATTCCGAAATTTGCTATCATGAATCCAGAGTATACCAGAACGCTTCCACCCTATCAAACATCAGCTGGAATTGCGGATATTCTCTCTCATATGCTGGAGCGCTATTTCACCAATACGGAGCATGTTGATACGACAGATTATATGCTGGAGGGCACAATGCAGGCACTCATGGTGAATGCCCGCCGTTTGATGGAGCAGCCGGATGACATTCATGCGCGTTCTGAGGTACAGTGCCTCGCCTTTATCGCGCACAATAATTTGCTGGATATCGGCAGAGAGAGCGATTGGGGGGCGCACCGTATTGAACACGAGCTGAGTGCACAGTATGGAATTACGCATGGAGAAGGTATGGCTGTTGTAACTATCGCATGGGCCCGCTACATGGCTGCGCATCATCCGGATAAGCTGGCGCAGCTGGCTAGCAGAATTTTTGATGTCGATCCATTTGTTTACACAAAAGAAGATATGGCTTATATCCTTGCGGAGAGGCTGGAGGAATTTTTCCGGTCGCTGCATCTGAAAACCACCTTGCATGAGATGGGAATCGATGATGCACATTTTGAGGAGATGGCTAATCGGGCCACACATAATGGTGAAGACTGTGTTGGACATTATGTGGCGTTGAATAAACAAATTATTATGGATATATTGAAGATGGCGTTATAAAAAAAAGCTTTGTAATCACGAATGCAGGTTCCGTGATTGCAAAGCTTTTTACTGTTCTGATAGCACAATATGTTTTCCTTGATTAAATGCGGGGCAATGAAAAAGGCATTTGCATCAGCTGTACATTATATACATGCCTTTGCAAATACCTTATCATTCCTTATTGATTCTGGAATCCCCAGCTATTGATGTAGCCTATCCACTTATCTCCAATATAGCAGGAATAATACAAGCTTCCATCTGCTCTGGCAAGAGAACGTTTGATTGTAAATTTCTGATTACGATAACCAGTCATTCGCTTCACCCATTTATCTGCCGGTGCGTTATAAAGCCAGTATTTCTGTGGATTCGGTGTATTAAAGACTCGAGCATTATTTTCTCCCCATCCAAAATACGTATCCTTTTTGACACTGTTTTTCAATGCGTAGGAATTTATATAACCAATCCATTTCCCATTATAATAGGCTGACCAGTAAGAAGTACCTTCTTCATTCACATATTCTCTTGTTAGAAGCAGCGGTTTGTTATTGTAATTTTTCATGCTTCCCATCCATTTTTTCTTGAATGGATCATAGCGATTGTAATTTGCAGCATTCGGTGATGAGAATACTCGTACTCTTCTAGACAGATTATAGAAGCCCTGCGCCTTTTTTTGCGGATATGTCAGACGATTACTGAAGCTTGCCTGACTGAATTTATATTCGCCATTTATAAGATTTGCTGTTCTGACAACGAAGCGGTAGGATGCTCCCGAGGTTCCCGTTTTAAAGGTATAGGAAGTTCCGGTTTGAGATGTCAGATAATTCCACTCGCCATCATCTGTTGTCTGATAATATACACGGTATCTCGTATTGTAAGGAACCTTATCCCAAGTCAGCTTGATATTTGTTCCCTCTACCGTAGCTGTAAGATTTGCAGGACTTTGTGTCTGCAGACTCAGCAGGGTATTTGTAAACATACTAACATCTACATTTTCTGGAGTAATACCTTCAAAATCAGCTTCCGATGTATACTGCCATCCACTGTCTCCCGTATAATACGGATTATCAAACGCCAGATAGCTACCATATTCTGCAATCCATGAAGTAAGTCCTAAAATATAGGCAGAATTTAGCTGATTCTGACAATAACTGCGATAACTGTAAACGTGCACTTTTCCACTATAACCTGCACTGTTCATTTTATCAACGTATGTTTTAATAATACTTTCATACGTATTGACATCCTTTGGTGGCACACGCGTTGCTCCATCATGATTATATGCCTTGAACGCCTCTATATCATAATAAATAGGATAAGACATATCAGTCAGATCATAGCTTTGTAAACGCTCGATAGTACTTTCCGCTTCTGCATAGGCAAAGTTAGCATCATATGCATAGCTGTATAGATATAAACCATAAGGAATTCCCAGACGTTTACATTCGTTTATATTATAATCAAAATATTCATCTGTATATCCGACACCCCATCCGATTCTAAGAATTGCGCCGTCAATTCCCTCACTTTTCAATTTTTCCCAGTTTATTTTACCATCATGCTCAGAGACATCAACTACCTGTTTTGGATTTTCTACAACAACGCTTTGTCCATTCTTTGTATATGTAAAGGTCTTCGTTGTTCCGTTTAACCCCCAAGTAGGTGCAATCAAGCGGGCATTTGCTGATCTGCTTCTGTATTCTGGCTGCGGCTGCTGTGGCGTACCGTCTCCCATGGCAGCATTCTCAGCTCCATCCATTTCACCGACAGGCTGATATGTATCAGCTGTAACTGTCTTAATTTCATTTGCATCTGTATTGGTTACAGAACCGTCAGTATTCTCTGTTTCTTGTGCATGGACACCTGTCAGACAAAGACCGGCTGCCAGCAATGTGACTAAAAGTTTTCTCAAATTCAGTACCCCTTTCTATTTCTATATAAGTATAACATCCCTGTAGCTAATTTCTACATTTTTTTATGAATTATTAACATCATTTAACTAACTATGTATTAAAAATGCGATGTTTAAAAGCCTTCACATGAATTCTTAAGAAAATCGTAATAATCACATGAACATCTCAATTTCCTTATTTTACAAATTATGTAAACTATATTTCAAATGACAAAAAGGGGAAGCTCCCCTTTTCTTGACATTGTACGTGATTTATCAAATCTGAGTTTTTAAATATGCGAAGATAAACGCATCCAGATCGCCATCCATAACCCCCTGTACATCACTGGTTTCACAACTGGTCCTGTGATCCTTCACCATGGAATACGGATGGAATACATAGGAACGGATTTGTGAACCCCACTCATTGGCTTTCTGCTCACCCTTAATTTCCGCCAGTCGGGCTTCCTGTTCCTCAATCATCTTCTGATATAGACGACTTTTCAAAACACGCAGCGCCTCTTCGCGGTTTTCATGCTGGCTTCGTCCATTCTGGCAGGTAGCTACCAATCCGGTCGGCTTATGCACCATGCGGACTGCAGAATCGGTCTTGTTGATATGCTGACCACCGGCTCCACTGGCACGCTTGGTCTCCACAATCAGATCCTCCGGTTTGATTTCAATTTCAATCTCATTGTTAAACTGTGGCATAACATCCAGAGAAGCAAAGGACGTATGTCTTCTTCCACCGGAATCAAACGGTGATATACGCACCAGACGGTGAACACCCTTTTCCGCTTTCAGATATCCATAGGCCATATCCCCTTCCACAAGGAAAGTCACGGATTTGATCCCTGCCTCTTCTCCCGGTAGATAATCCAGTACACTGACCTTGAAGCCTTTTTTCTCAGCCCAGCGGGAATACATGCGATATAGCATATCCGCCCAGTCGCAGGACTCTGTTCCGCCAGCTCCCGGATGCAGTTCCAGGATTGCACTGGAGTGATCATATTCATGAGATAGAAGAATCTTAATTTCAAAATCATCAAAGTTCTTTTCCATCTCCAAATACTCTGCTTCAAACAGCTCAAAAATTTCATCATCATAATCTTCCTTCAAAAGATCATGTGTTTCTTCCAGCCCTTCCAGCGCACTGTTCAGCCTTTCATAGCTTTCCACAATATCCTTGATACCGTTCAGCTGCCGTATCAGTGTTTGCGCATGCTGTGAATCACTCCAGAAATCATCCTGCAGCGTCATGCTCGTCAGCTCTTGAATCTTATGTTTTTTTTCAGCTAAGTCAAAGTGACTCACCAAGCTGTGCAAGCTTCGCCTGATGAGTGTTCACCCCCTGTTTAATTTCGTATAGTTCCATATTAGTTTTCCACTTTTCTTTCTACCTGTACCTTCAGAGCGAAGAATACAACCTCACGTGCAATACGTGCCTGCATTTCCTCAAACATTTCATATCCTTCCTGGATATAGGCCTGTAAAGGATTATTCTGTGCATAAGAGCGCAGGTGAATACCGTTTCTCAGCTTATCCATGATATCAATGTGCTCTATCCAGTTACGATCCATGTTTCGCAGTACGATGGTTTTTTCAAACTGCTTAAATTCATCACGGATATCCTTGATTTTATCATCATATAATGTGAAGATTTTCTCTGCACAATATGTTGTTACGTCATCCTTTTCCTTACCCTGGATTTCCTCCAGCTTCAGATTGTCCTTTTCTTCCAGCCCAAGCAGCTCCAGCCCCTGCAGAACACCTGCATAGTCCACGCTTTCATCATGACGGGTATGATCCACATTGGCATCTACCACACTGTCGATAACACGGTCAATCATATCGCGTACAATGCCGTGCACATCATCATTTTCCAGAACAAAGTTTCGCTGTTCATACATGATTTCACGCTGCTTACGCAATACATCGTCATAATCCAGCAGCTGCTTACGAACATCATAGTTATAGCCCTCAACACGCTTTTGTGCTTGGGATATGGATTTTGTAACCATTTTGGATTCAATCTGTGCATCGCCCATAGATTCAAACAGCTTTTCAAATTTATCGCCGCCAAACCGAATCATCAGCTCATCCTTTAAGGATACATAAAAGCGTGAAAATCCAGGATCTCCCTGACGGCCGCTTCGTCCACGCAGCTGATTGTCAATACGTCTGGATTCATGGCGCTCACTGCCAAGAACACCCAGACCGCCAAGCGCACGGGATTCATCGGTCAGCTTGATATCGGTACCACGGCCTGCCATATTGGTTGCGATGGTCACAGATTTAGGTCGCCCTGCCTTTGCGATAATTTCCGCTTCTCGCGCATGGTTTTTCGCATTCAGAACTTCATGAGGAATCCGTTCCTTTTTCAGCAATTCATGAACCAGCTCACTGGTTTCTACGGAAATCGTACCAACCAGTACCGGCTGTCCTTTTTCATACAGCTCTTTTACTTCTCTTACCAGTGCGGCAAATTTCAGTCTTGGATTGGCGAAGATTGCATCCGGATAATCAATACGCTGTACTGGCTTGTTTGTAGGAATTTCAATTACTCGCATATTATAAATATCCAGGAACTCCTCTTCCTCGGTTTTTGCCGTACCGGTCATACCGGCCAGCTTGTCATACAGACGGAAGAAGTTCTGATAGGTAATGGTCGCAAGGGTACTTGTTTCCTCTTTGATGGATACACCTTCCTTGGCTTCGATTGCCTGATGCAGACCATCGGAATATGCACGTCCTGGCATTGTACGTCCGGTAAACTGGTCAACGATGACGATTTCATCATCCTGAACCACGTATTCTACCTCATTTTTCATGATATAGTTTGCTTTTAATGCCTGTGTGATATGGTGAACGAGCTGGGTATGATCGACATCGTATAGATTTTTAATTTTGAAATAACGCTCTGCGACGCTTACACCCTTTTCACTCAGCATGATCTGGCGTGTTTTTTCATCAATTTCATAATCATCGCCCTTTAAGCGCTTTGCGAAAGCATCTGCCTGCAGATACAGGTTCGCCGTTTTCTTCGCACCACCGGAAATGATGAGCGGTGTTCTGGATTCATCAACCAGAATGGAATCGACCTCATCGACGATTGCGACATGCAAGCCGCGCAGTACACGATCCTTCACATCGGTTACCATGTTGTCACGCAGATAATCAAAGCCTAATTCAGAGTTTGTTGTATAGGTAATGTCACAGTTGAATGCTTCACGCTTCTGTGCAGGCGTCAGTGGACGTGAGTTCACACCAACAGTTAAGCCCAGGAATCGGTAAATCTGTCCCATCCATTCCGCATCACGGCCTGCCAGATAATCATTGACAGTAACAACATGCACACCTTTGCCGCTTAAAGCATTCAGATAAACACACATGGTGGAGGTCAGCGTCTTACCTTCACCGGTTTTCATTTCGGCGATATCGCCCTGATGCATTGCGACCGCACCCATAATCTGTACCTTATACGGATACTCGCCAATCGTACGGCGTGCAGCCTCACGCGCAGTGGCAAAGGCCTCAACCAGTAAATCATCAAGGGATTCCCCTTCTTCACATCTATGTTTGTATTCCTGTGTTTTCTCTCTCAATGCATCATCACTTAACGCTTCCATATCATTGGCCAGTGCCATGACCTTGTCAGCAGTCTTTTCCAGATTATGCAATGTCTTTTTTTCACCGTTTAATAAACGTTCGATAAAATTAGCCATTTAAGACCCTCCATACTTCTTTATAAGTTTATATCGCCTGTTTTAAAAACTTCATATAGCCTTATCTATTGTAACACAAAGTGTGTTTCAATAACACAGAATACAGGCAATTTCAGAAGAATTTACATTTTGTTTCTTTTTTCCATAACATTTGTGTGAACAACCTGTCCGCGTATTCGTTTACGTAAGCCGTCGGATATAGTTTTATGTATCATTATTTATAATAGAAGAGCATTTTGTTTCAATAGAAACCAAGAAAATCAAGCAGGAAAAGGGACATTCTCAAGCATGTCTGGATTTTGTCCCCTTTCGCTTATTTATTTTGTAATGATTTCAGCCTTGCATGTAGATATAAATGTCGGATCACTGTTGTTTGGTCCCACCAGTACCACCATTCCAAATTCATTCCTGATTACAGTACCTTTTCCTACTGTCTGACCACCGGCGTTAATGTCTACACCTGTGGTACCTGTTGGAAGATATGAACGGATAGCACTTTCACATGCAGCTCCACAGCCGGTAGGAGCTGGTACAGGCGCAGGAAGGTACGTAATAGCTTCGTTGTATACTGAACTTGTAATACGCACAGATGCAATGCGACAAATTGATACAGCCTCTTGCGGTACACCCTGTGCATTCGTGAGCTGTAGCAGGCCATAATCATAATCAGGAGATGATAATAGAGAACCGGCACGACCACTGGCATTATTGCCACTTTCCATTGCAACAATGATTGTGTCGCTTGGATATAGCTGAATGATCTGTAACAATATATTGACCATTTGTTGAACACATGAGCAGTCAACACCATTGCCTCCAGGGCCCGTTGGACCTGTTGCTCCCGTGTTTCCTGTATTGCCTGTTGCTCCGGTCACTCCTGTTGGCCCGGTGCTTCCTATGCCCGTTGGACCCGTTGCTCCTGTACTTCCTGTATTGCCTGTTGCTCCCGTAGCACCTCGAAAGCCTCTGGGGCCACGTGGCCCCTCGCAACAGCAATCACAGCTGCAATCAAAGCAGCCACAACATTCATTTTCATCATAGTACATATTTCTCACCTCTTTTCATAACCACTGTAAATTTCTATGGTCATTCCAGAGTATGTTAAACATATATCCTCGGTAGCTGTCATCTCCCTATTATGTCGTATTCTCTTTCATAAAAAAATAACCATGACAGCCTTTTTTTCATTAGGGTCACGGTTATTCTGTTTTTTTACGCCTTAACGATGTTATGAGCCTGCAGGCCGCGGTCAGTTTCAACTACATCAAATTCAACCTCTGCATCAGCATCAATTGTTTTGAAACCTTCCATCATTAATTGTGAATAGTGGAAGAATACATCTTTTCCATCTTCTAAAGTGATGAATCCGTATCCTTTTTCCTGGTTAAACATTTTTACTTTTCCTCGCATTGCTTCAAATCCTATACCTTTCTATGCTTATCGCTGCATACCACCATTATAGACATTTTACAAGTGAAAATCAATTAAAAAATTGTGAACTTTTTGAAAAAATTATCATGATTTTGTAATATGTTTCTTATTTTTAAACAAATTTTCATATTTGTGTAAATATTACATATAAACAGAAATATTTTTCATTATTAGAACGTATGTTGAAAGATGTTATATAGGTGAAGTGATATAAAATTTCCAGGTTCCCAGCATATCCATATCCATTCATCTTTTGTATCTCATCTTCCATTTTTACTTATCGTCATAAAGGAAAAGTCGGGATAATACAATAGCATTCCCGACCGTCCAATTATGCTTTTTCTACATTTCTGGCTTGCAGACCCTTATCAGAATCCACCGCATCAAAGGTCACTTCCTGACCCTCCTCCAGTGATTTATATCCTTCCTGTTGAATATGAGAATAATGTACGAAAATATCCTTTCCATCTTCTCCGTTAATAAATCCATAACCCTTTTCAGCATTAAACCATTTTACTTTGCCTTTCATTTCTGACTTCACCTTCCTGTATCTATGTCAAAGTATAGAGAACATCCCCTTTCTTTTCAAATCTTTTTTATCGCAGGATTCGACAAAGCGGGGATTCGCACAAAGCGTAAGTGCCTCTATCTTATATGTATGCTCCTTCAGTAAATCATATGCACAACGAATTGTATTCCCACTTGTAACAACATCATCAACAAGCAGTAATTTTGTTTTCGGCAGTTCCACATTTGGTTTCTTTTTTATTACCTGGGAAATATTTCTGCGATTTGCGAAGCTCTGCAGGGATTGTTTGTGATTACAGGTTTTATAAAACGGTTCTATTATATGTAATTGGCAGTCATGCAGCATTTCCTTTACTGGCAAAAAGCCTCTCTCTGCAGTTTTCTCATTACTAGATGGCAGTAAAACGACAGTATAATGTCGAAATTTATCGCTTATTTTTTTCATGATATCATGAAAAAACACATCACGAAGCGCAGTATCCAGTCCTTCCTTATACTGAAAAATCATATTTTCCAGAAAGTCATTATATACATATGCTATGTGCAGGGGAAGGTCTCCCAGCTTAACTGTTTTATTCAAAGCCTCCAGCTGAGCATGACAAGCTCCGCACAGCAGAGAATCCTGTCTGATAAATTCAAACAATGTCTGTTTCTTCGTTATATCCTCCATACATAGACGACACCATTGCTCTTTCATACTAGTGCCTCCCATTCATAAGCTGTAGCGCACGGATACAGCGTTCTATATCTCTGGTTTTTTTCGTACATAAAAACAGTCCCCTTCCTGTGGGCATTTCTATGTTTCTTCCCACACGACCGATCATTTGTATAAGACTGGCCTCATTAAAAACGGGATGGTCTGCCTGATAAATGACAACATGTATCCCCTTGATTGTAATTCCTCTCTCTAAGACGGTTGTGGCAATCAGACATTCATAATGATGCGCATGAAATTTTTTGAGAACAGCTTCCTTATCCACGGTTTTTGATGTAAAGGATGTGCAGCGAAACAGTATTCGCAGCCAGTGACTCATTTTTTCTGCTAGTGCAATGGTGGGGACAAACACCAGTGTCTGTGCATGCTCTTTATGCTGCTCTTTCAGAAACCGGATAAGAAATAGCAGCTGCATAGAAGGCAGAGCTGTACGTACCTTGGGCACAATGAGGGGATAGCCGTGCGGCCTTTGAAACAGTTCCACCATCTGAAGATTTCCTTTCTTTACTTCCGAAAGCATTTCCTCATCCGGAGTTGCGGTGAGATATAGACGGTTACCGATACAGGCATGCGTGGCAATATGTTTTAACACGTCGTTACCACGGTATGGGAAAGCATCCACCTCATCCATGATAAGCAAATCAAATGCGGCATGATAGCGGTATAATTGATGCATGGTACAGATAATCAAATCACCTTCAGTGACATCTGTATAGCCTTCACAAACCGCAATGACCTTCAAACCGGAAAAGGCAGTCTGCATACGGTCACGAATTTCCAGCACGACCTGGCGGCGGCTAATAGCAAATCCGACTTTACAGCCTTTACGAAGAGATTGCTGGATGGCCTCCATCACCAGCTCTGTCTTACCTGCCCCACAGGCTGCATAGACAAGGACGTCCTGTCCACGCGCAAGATATTGCACAATCTGTGAAGCACACTGCTTCTGAGCAGGCGTTAACGGATAGTTCAGCTGATAGTCCGCATGAATCACTTTTCTATCTATCGGTTTCCGCTTTGGAAGCTCTCCTACCGCGATTCTTCCAAACATGATACACTTACGGCAGTACCAGCCTTTCATATCTTTGTAAAAATAACGTTCCTCCGTATTTCCGCAACGCAGGCATTGCATAAAATCACCTCCATAGTTATATACGTAGGAAGGTGGTAAAAGTCCTAAAAAAAGCAGAATTTTTACACTCTGCTTTTCATATCCTATTTTGATTCTTTTTCAACCTGAAGGAAATGCCATGCGTCTGCACACATTTCTTCCAGCCCCTTCTCTGCTTTCCAGCCCAGTTCTTTCAATGCTTTATCGGTACTAGCATAGCATTGTGCAATATCACCCGGACGTCTTGGATCAATCTGATACGGTACCTCCAGATTGTTCACCTTTGCAAACGTGTTAACAACGTCCAGCACGCTGTATCCGATTCCTGTTCCCAGATTATAGGCATCAACACCGATTGGCTCCATAACCTTATTAACTGCATTGACATGACCTTTCGCAAGATCGACAACATGAATATAATCTCGTACGCCGGTACCATCTGGAGTATCATAATCATTTCCATATACATGGAGATACGGCAGTTCCTTATTCGCAACCTTTACGATATATGGCATCAGATTATTCGGAATATCATTCGGACTTTCTCCAAGCAATCCGCTCTTATGTGCTCCAATTGGATTGAAATAACGCAGCAGAGCAATATTCCATTCATGATCAGAAGTGTAAAGATCCTTTAATATCTGTTCAATCATAAGCTTGGTTGTTCCATAAGGATTTGTCGTAGGTCCCAGAGGGAAATCTTCATAAATCGGCACGCTTGCCGGATTTCCATAAACCGTAGCACTAGATGAAAAAACAAGTCGCTTGCAATTATGCTTTGCCATCACTTTACATAGTGCCAGTAAAGACATCAGATTGTTCTGATAATACATAATCGGCTTCTGTACAGATTCTCCGACTGCTTTATATCCAGCAAAATGAATTGCCGCATCTATCGTATGCTCATTAAAAATTTTCTCAAGAGCAGTTTCATCACAGCAATCTGCTTCATAAAATGCAACTGTTTTACCAGTAATACTTTTAATCTTATCAATAACATCGGCCTGTGAGTTGTACAGGTTATCAATAATCACTACTTCATTACCGGCTTCTATCAATTCGACGCACGTATGGCTGCCTATAAATCCGGTACCGCCAGTTACTAAGATTTTCATATGTGGTTCCTCCCTTAGCTTTTCACCGTTCCATTATAGCATAATCAAAAACATTTAACAAAAAACCGTGTAAAAATATCGTAAAATTAACCAATTTTCAAATAGATCCATCATCTTGAAATTACATAAAAAGCATACCTTCTGTATGTGACGTATGCTTTTAGCATTTCGTACTGTTAAATATCCACCAGATAATCTACAGGTTTTCTCATATGAAAAAGGCCGTGACGAAAGGGCTGTCCTAACGTACGACCTGCTTCTCTGACAGTTTGATGAACAATAAACTCTGAATTTCTTTTAATACTCCAGCCTTCTGTAATACCGTCTGATATCCATTGGATGTCTTGTTTCCCTCTCCATGTAAGCATCTATCCGATTATTTACTGCATGCATCACCAGATGGGAAATATGCTTTCTATACTTTTCACTGATACCCTTCAGCTCATAATCTTTCGTATCAATAATTGTGTAATTCTCACAGATTTTCGGTAAGAAATTAACCACACGCTCAGATAATGGCCGCTGCGCATCCTCTCCTACAAACACTGTAACCGGTGTCTCCTTTGTGACGATCTCAAACATGCCGTGAAAGAACTCTCCGGAGGTGATGGACTTCGTTTTGATCCATAGCTGCTCCTCCCAATAGCACATTGCATAGGAATAGGTAGCTCCCCACTGATTTCCGGCTCCCACAAAATAATGAATAGGATCATTCCAGTGCTTCTTCGCAAATTCCTGTCCGAAAGCATCCGCCTTTTTTTCAACCTCAATCAGTGCCTGTGCCAGATGCTTTTCATATTCCGCATACATTTCATCGCAATCGTCAAACTCCCCATGATTCTGCATGAAGCGATCTGCGACCATAAAGAACTTCAGCTGTTCATTAACAGGATAAGCAATTTCATAGTCCACCAGCTTTGCCAGTTCTGTCGTATCAATATCGATAAATCCAATCACCTTGGCCCCGGCTGCCTGCATTCGCTTTACAGCCTCTACCACCTCCACCGTACTTCCCGTTACAGAGGATGTAATCACAACAGTTCCCTTGCCAATACGTTTATTTCCTGTCGTATTGTACTCAGACGCATTTTCTGCCCAAGTCTCAATTTCTGACATCTCTTTCATATGAACAGCGGCCTGCATACCGCTCGCCCAGGTTCCCCCGATCCCCAGCCAGCAAATATTGCGATACCCCTCTGCACATATTTCATCCACGATTTTGTTGATATCCTTACGGATCGCCAACGCTCCATTAACACTGCTGCGTGTCCAATCTTCATTAAATTTCAATAACATGTTCATGTCCTCCTCTTTTTTGTCTGCTATTTATCTTACCCGGCAAGCACACCGAAATAAGCTCCTATAATTCCAAGAACCATCGTTCCCAGAATAAGAATGATCGGATTGACCTTTTTCTTCAAAAGCCAGTAATACATCCATGTACCGCCCAGTCCAATCAAACCGGGCATAATGCCATCCAGAATGGACTGCAGTGTGGTAACCTCTTCTCCAACCTTGCTCAGCTCCACATTCAGTGTTGTCCAAACCATATCCTTTGACATACAGCCGATAACCATAACACCAAGGATACTGGCTGCCGCAAGCAGCTTATCCATCATGCCATTCGCCTGCATCCTCTGCAAATATTTGAAGCCGATGTTATATCCAAAATGTGCACCAAAATAGCGAACGATAAATGCCGGAATGTTATACATCAGAAAGTATACGATCGGTCCAAACATATTCCCATTCTGTGCCAGAGAAATACCAATTCCAACAGCGATAACACGCAGACAGCCGACAAACACAGAATCACCAATTCCGCTCAAGGGGCCCATTAGTGCCGTTTTGATGCTGGAAATCGCTTCTCCATCTACCTCACCGCGCGCCTTCATTTCCTCCATGGATGCTACAATACCGCCAACAAACGGAGCAAGCTGCGGTGTGATATTAAAGAACTCCACATGACGGGTTAAAGCATCCTTATAGCCTGTTTCATCCTCAGCATAAACCTTTTTCAAAATCTTATTCATCATCATGGCAAAGGCTATGTGCATCTGACGCTCATAGTTCCAGGAAAACTCCATTCCCAAAGAGCCCTGGTTAAATGCCATTCTTGTAATGTCCGCTTTCTGTATTCTCTTATCCGATTTAGAAGTCATCATCATCACTCACCATCGCATTGGCATCACCAGCCGCAGCTCCTTTCAGATTCATAAAATCAAATTTTACAACGATCAGAATTACCCCCAATATCGCTACGCCAAGAACCGGCACACTCATATATGCAGCAAGTGCGAATCCCAGAAAGTAGTAGGGTACATTCTGTTTGTTTACCGTCATACGCATCAGCATAGCAAATCCCAGAGCTGGAAGCAGGCCTGCTGCTGCAGCCATTCCATTTGTCACATAGTCAGGAATCGCATTGATCATATTTCCAACCGCTTCACTTCCCAGATAGAACGCGAAGAATACAAGCAGAAATCTACGAACAATGGTAATCATACCAATCAGCCAGTGTGTCGCTACCACACCGCCGTAATTTCCTTCCACTGCATAACGGTCTGTAAAACGTAAAATCACAGAATTGAATACATTGCAGAAATTACCAATTGCCTGTGAAACAAGCGCAATCGGCATTGCCAGTGTAACTGCGGTTTCAATCCCCTTCCCCATAGAAATTGCAAATGCTGTCGCCAGAACACCGCCCACAATCGTATCCGGTGGAACATAGGCTCCAATACTGACAGCCCCCATAAAGAATAACTCCAGACTTGCGCCGATAACCAGCCCCTGGTGAAGATCCCCCAGAACCAGACCGACCAGCGGTGCAAGAATAATTGGCCGATTGATATACAGGGATCCCAGCTGATCGCCAAAGACACCCAGACTTGCTATCAATCCGATTAAACATGCTTGTACCATGATTTCCTCCTCCTTCGCATTTTCATGCCTTTATCAGGAATATACTTCCTATTGTACTTTGACCCGCTGCATAGAACGGGGAGCGAACTGTTTTAACGATGCAATACGTGATCCAATGCCACCGCAGATTCTGCAGGCAGCTGCTGAATGAAGATGGAAACTCCGCGCTCCTGCAATTCCTTTAATTCTGCTTCATCCTCATCGTTTATGAAGATTGCCTTGCTGATCTGTCGATAGCCCTCCCGGCGTATCGTCCCGCCAAGATTGATGCTTTTCACAGAGGAGCAGCCTGCACTCAGGATATTGGCATCATGTATCGTTTTAACTACAACAAGCAGACGGTATTTATCATCCGTAACACCACTGTTGATAGCCTTAATAGAGTCCTCCAGGCTTTTGATAACGAGCTTAACACCGGACGGCTTAGCCAGCTTCATTGTCGTTTTGAATACCTCATCATGCACTACCGCATCATTGGCAATCAGAATACAGTCGGCATTTAACTCATTGGTCCAGGAAAACGCAACCTGGCCGTGAAGCAGACGGTGATCGACTCTGCATAACTTTATCATAATCATATTCTCCTTTTTAAAATTCATCCTCTTCCGATAAACATTCCTGTACCTTTTCATTGCAATATACAATACCGCATTTTGCCTCATTGTTTAAGCGGTGTATCAGCTGCTTGGCAGGCTCATTGGAAAACAGAAACAGATTCATCAGCATTGGTAAATTCATTCCTGTCATTAAATGGAAATCCTTTCTTCCGATATACTTCATCAGCTCGTTGTTGACACTGCCGCCAAACAGATCCGTACAGGCGATAATTTCAGCATTTACCGGTATGCTTTTCAAGGTTTCAGCGATCAGACATCCAACCTCCTGCCCCTCCTTTACATAGGCGGTAATGATATGCACATTCTTTTTTTCTCCCAAAATAATCCGTATGGAATCATAAATCCCCTGAGAAAATGTTCCGTGACTTGCGAGTATATAATGTCGTTCCATAAGCTCCCTCCTTTCATAAACCAAAGCTTTTCAGTGTCTTCTGTTCCGCAGTCCACGGTTCTTCATAATAGCGCTGGGTTGCTGTTTCCAAAGAGAGATATCCAGGATACCCATAACGCTCCAGTATCTGTAAATCCTGCTTCAAATCACGCTTGCCATCCCCCCATGCCAGATGACCTGTCGGATTTCCATCCACGAAATGAATATGCACGATATCGTTACCAAATGCTTCAAAATAATCCTGCGGTGTGAGCCCTGCACGCGCCATGGCCCCAAAGTCTATGCAGACCTTCAAGCAGGTACTCCCCACATCCTTTCGATACCGCTTGATATCCGCTATCGTATTAACAAGACGTGATTCATTTGGCTGCAGTGCTTCCAAAGCAAGTGTTACATTCCGTGACTGAGCATAGGCAGCGATATTCCTCATCATATCCACAGAACGCTCCCACGCTGCTTCTACCGGTTCACTGTAATAATCCCATCCGCTTGTCACAAGAACCTGCCGGCACCCAACTTCACAGGCGATATCAATCATCTGCCTGTAATAGCTGAATACCTCCTGTCTGCGCATGTCCCCTTTAACCGCGATATTGTTTGGCTTCGGGTTCGTCTGTTCCGGACAGATGCCTATGATCTTTACCTGATAGTCCTCGGAAAGTCTTTTCAGCTTCTCCACCGGTTCATGCCGCATAGTATCAACATAATAGTGCATTGGCCCTGTCCAGATTTCTGCATAGTAAATGCCCTGTGCATGGATAGACCGGAAGAAATCTTCCAGCTCATAAAAGCGATAATGGCAGTTCATTGCACAAAGCCTGTCCTTAAAATTCATCAGCCCCGCCTCCCTTTTGCAAATCATTTTCTATATACTCAAAGAGATAGGCGATTTCCGATATCGGAAGTCTGACATGATAATGCTGCAGCATAATTTCAAAGCTTCGATTCACATCATCGATAAAATCTCTATGCTTTTCCTGAAAACCGGAGAGATCCTTGTATTTCTCAAAAGCTGTTTTCGTGACAAGGCGTTCAATCAGGAAGCAGATATGCATATAGATGCCGACAATGGTTTTACTCTGAAACTTTTTTCCCATTGTCTGCTGCAATGCACTGACAGCATCACTGACATAATCCAGCAGCTTATCAGCATTGAGTATTGTAATATTTTCCATTACCGACTGCATGGAGAAATTCTTCAGCAGACGCTGGTCAAACTGTTCGATTTCCTCATTGCTCAGATATGGACAAAATACCTGATTCAGTTGTTCGATGTTTTCAAAATTCATAATTTCCTCCAATGTCACACTGTTAACCTTTTTAAGCTTTAAGGAATACGGCTTGATCATTAGCACGACATCGTATTTTCGAAACAAAATATCATCTGTTCTGTTTTTCATCAGTTCATCAAATTCATATGCAATCATTTTCAGATCAATCGGTCGTGGCAAACTGTCCTTAAACAGACGGCAGAGCTTTTCCGATATCAGCATCCCTGCATCATTGGTGAATACAATGGCCTTTTCCTTCTTTGCTTCGGAAAGCACCTTGTAACGGCACTGATTTTCATTACATGCAAGCTCCAGCAGCTCCTCCAGCTCATAGTGCTGCTGTATTTTCATACCGATATTCAAGGCAAGTGAGGTTGAGATATTATTGATAACTCCAACATTGACGCTATCCGCAATGACCTCACCGATCCCTTCCAGCGAGCCCATATCCACCAGGAGAATGATATTTTTCAGATGCGGATTTTCTTCTATAAAATCATTCAGCTTGCCGCTGATTTCCTGTACCGGAGTATTAAGCGGCATATCGATTGCTTCAAAGGTATAGGAATTCAAAAGAGAGTTTGCGGCATCCGCAATCGAGCTAGCCGTTGAATAGCCGTGACTCAGAATAATTCCGACAGTATCCTGTGATCGGATATCACGATTATAGAAATTGATATTCAGCATGAGGAAAATCCGGTTCATTTCGGAAAGCTGCATATTGATATTGGCGTGCAGCTGTCTGGCAATAGTCTCTGTCAGAATATATTCATTGCTCATACAGCCCGCCATTTTCTTTAAACATTGCTGGATATCCTTTTGATGATCCTGTTCCCATTCATACAGGGAGGATGTGTTTTTCTGTGCGGATACCAGCATTCTTGCCAGCACATAGGCACAGTTGATTGGAAGATTGATATTTTTAATCACCTTTACACTGTTCAGGACTTCGATTACAATTTTCTCCATGGCTTCCAGACGCCCGTCATAATAGGTTTCCTGAAATACAAGAATGTCATAATAGTATCGCAGCGCCTTTTGTCCCTGTTCAAGAAAACCGTTAAACGACTGTGTTCCTGCAATATAATCGTCAAATGCCTGTAATAGCTGTTCCCACATGACGAGAATCTTACTTCCTGCTTCATTTTTTTCCACCGTATCAATGCGGACAAGTGAATCACGGTCTCTGCTGTTTTTATCCACTGTTAAATGATCCAGTAAATGCACCGGAAGATGATATAAATAAATATCCATTCGCTCCTTTGAGGTGCAATCCGCAAATGCATTGGCGCAGATGGTACGGATACATTTGCGCAGCTCGTCAATATTGCTTTCAAATTGATAGCCCATTAGGAAATGCTGAAGGCGCTTGGATATATATATACTGCGCTCTAGGCGAAGCTGCTCCTCCTGGAAGAATTTAATGACAAATTCCAGCCGTTCCTCCTCATTGCGTTTTTGAAAGGAAGGAATTGTACAGATTACAGGAATGCTCAGCAGCAGGTTATGGCAGAATACGGTATGTGGATCCTCGCTTGTGGAAAGAATAATCTGAACTTTGGCTTCAATCTGTGCCTGATCATCATGGACACGCGTAAATTTGCTTCTCGCTAGGTAATCCGCCAGCTTTTCCTGGCATTCCTCACTCAGATTGCTGGCATTTTGTATACATAGGATGCCGCCGTCTGCTTCCTCAAGAAGGCCCTTTACCGCAGGATGTCCATTGACTGCTCCCATTCCGAATAATTCCTCCATCTGCCTGCCCTTATTTTCATCCCGAAATGCCTTTTTCTTTACTAACGGGAGCTCCTTCTGTAATGATGTCATGCGATTAAGACAGAATTCATGTGTCAGGCGAACAAGGTAGGATTTTCCACAGCCCTTCTCTCCCTGCAAAATAACGGGCAGACCTCCCTGCGGATAGGAGAGCGCTGCTTTTAACTGCGATATCGGGTATTGCAAACTGCCGGTACAGCCGATTGCTTTCTGAAAGTCCTGCAGTCTCGGGCTGTTCTGATGTAATTCCTTCATAAGCTCTCTCAGGCTCAGATATTCACTGTTCTTTAATTCCAGCTGATACTTGCGTTCCAGCACGCTGCGATCCATATAATAGACGGGGCGGGTGCTGATTTTTATGATACGCTCCTCCTTCACCAGCTCATTGAGATACTGGGAGGTTAAGGAACGCGAGATATTCAGAGCTGTGCTGATACTGATTGTTGTGAAGCCGCCTAGCTCATTCATCCGCAAGCCCCGAGTAATTTTCTGCAGATAATCAAGAATCTGCAGCTTTGATGTTGTGATATTCATGGAACCACCTCACTTTCCGGTACCGCTTCTTTACGATACCATTATAGAAATTCACATTGCCTCATGTCATCAGAGTTCTGTATTTTTGACACTGCGCAATGCTTCCATTCTATCTCAAACACTAAAGCGGTTTCAACACTATGTAGTGTTGATTGAAAAGACACTGTTGAAATGACGGCAACAGTGTCTTTATGAATTCATATTTTGGGATTTGGTGATATCATTTAAAATAAAAGCAGCTGATTTCTTATACTGATAATTAAATATTTGTTAGAAAAGAATATAGATAATATATGGTATTTCCCGTATCAGACAGTTTCAATAAACGCGGATAAACTGCATAATATTTTTCATTCTATCGCGATGGTAGTTTTATTGATTGCAAGAAGACATCATATTCACGACACCACTCCTTTCCTTATGCATATATATCCATAAACTAATTATGAAGAAATTTCATTACTTCAACCGGAACCTGCTCCTGTCGTTTATTATATTCCAATTTGACTGCCTTTAAGATATGTTCCAAAGTAAAGACAGCACCATCTTCCATTCTCCAGTAACAAGCGGCATTGACTGCAACATTTTCAATTTGTGCCAGAGTAAGATTCAGATGCTCTGCAAGCCAGATAGAGGGAAGTTCTGTTTTTAAAGGGATATCGGAAAAACAAACTCTCCATTTTTCTGCTTTTACAGTTTTATCAGGTAGAGGAAACCGAATCATGACTGTTATACGTCTTAAAAAAGCATCATCGAAATTCTGAAGGATATTGGTTGTCAGAATCACAATCCCCTGATACTGCTCTATTTCCTGCAGTAAAAAGGCCGTTGCACTATTCGCATATTTATCATTTGAAGAGGATACTGCTGTCCGCTTTCCAAAAAGTACATCCGCTTCATCAAATAACAGGATACAATTATTTCTCTGAGCATTGCTAAACATTTTACGCAGGTGTTTTTCACTTTCTCCGACATATTTATCCATTATCATTGAAAGATCTACCTGCCACACAGGAAGACCAGCTTCCTTTCCTAGAATTTTGGCAGCCAAGGTCTTACCGGTACCACTTGGACCATGAAACAGGACAATACATGCCTGCATTCTATCATGTACATGAAAGTCAGAATCCCCCATATGCTGAATTCTAAATAAAATATAACGCAGTTGTTCCTTCAGGTCATCACTGCCCAGCCAGTCCTTCCATTGTGAATCAGCAGGCAGTATTTTATAAAGTGGAGAACTACAATCACTAGAAATTATATCCATATGATAATTACTCAATCTGCTTCCCTCAGGGTCTGTTTTTTTATAATCCACCATATCCTGCGGTGTCATATGAAGATAAGATTTAACCCATTCCTTTCCCCAAAGAAAGAAACTCATTGTCCGCAAATCCGCTGCAGATAAATACGGAGGTAATTGTATGACTGGATATCTGTTTGTGATAACCGATTCAGCAGAAATAATAACAGGGATATTGAGGCAGTTAAAAAAATATTCAAGATAGGAAATCTCTTCTCTTAGCAGTTCCTCTTTAGTATCTAAATAAACAATACCTCCATCCTGCAGTCTGATAAAAAAAACAATACAATTCAATATATGAAATCGTTCCTTTACATCTGCCTGTTTCCATGCAATACCAGATAGTAAAAACACTGGTTCTTCAAGAGTTTTTGCACATTGCAATGCCAGTGTTCGCTTTCCTGCATGTGCTTCTGCAGCTAAAATACATGATTTATTTAAAGTTATATTCTTCAACAGTTCTGCCAGTTGTTCTTTATATATTGAAGCAAATGTCTGCTGTGATACTTCCACATATCGAAACGCCTTATGCTGAGGCAGGCAGCCACTGGACAGATAGTATAATACATAAGCTTGTAATCTGACCGGCGTCATCATCAGATAGGTTTCTTCAATACGCTGGAAAAGGATATCTTCATTTAAAAAAGCCATACATACTGCTGCGGCATTTACAGGTAGTGGATACAACCCTGAATACCATGACAAAAGGATCCCCAAAGAAAGAAAGGATGCCTTTGTTTTTTTATATACATAGGAGGATAAAGTTGTATCTGTTTCATAAAGAAAGGCACATAGAAACAGAAAATACAGTATATCATCCAGCTGAAATTTTTCCTTCACATAAAGAAGATGTGGTTTTGGATATGCAGAGGGCTTTTGGAGCTCCTGAAACAATACTGCAAGCTCTTTTGGTTTCCCCTCTGCCTGAAGCCGTTCAGAAAATTCCAAACATTTCTGTACATACTCCTGATTATTTCCTGTCATATTGAATTCCTCACTTCATGATATCCGCACAATTCAATTGTGCAGTATTCATTACTCTGTCTGCTTTTTGCAGAGCTGTCGTAATTCCAAGATATGCATTGTGATTCATAAAGGACTGCCTCATAAAATGTACCTGTATCTCCGTATTCGCCGATGCCTCTTGCTGAAAAAAGAATAACAGCTTCTGCTTTTTCTCCACAGGTATACAAGGTACAAATACATGAAGAACAGTATCCTTTGCTTTCATACATACTTCAATGTGAAACAAAAACTTCACCAGCTCGGAAAGATAAAACAGACTGCCCTTTTCCCGATAGATACGATTCCATAAAGCCGGAAGCATGCGCAGTGCAGCTAGCTCAGCATAATCCTGAAAATGTTCCAGCCCCTGCCAGGTAAGCAGCTCCCTCAGATTTTCTTCCGTTGCACTTTCCGGATCCAGCTGTTCATAGAACCTGTCAATTTCGTCCTCTAACGATAGATAAACATCCTTGAATACAGACAGATAAGCGTCCAGCGTTGGATTGTTTTGATATACATAGGGCAAATACTCACTGAACAAAACCGCCGGAAAGCTCAGTTCATAGCCTGTAAAATACAGATGATTTCCCTTTGGCTTTCGTACCTGAAAGCAGAAGACCAGATAACGTCCGCAAGCAGCTTCCCCTCTGCCATACAATAACATATCACTACTGTTTTGCGTGAATCCCTTTTGCCGTATCACATGAAACTGATCCTCAACAGATAACGTGAGCAGCTGTGTTTTGGCAGCTTCAGCATCAAACATCCAGACAGAAGCCTGCAGCTCCCACAGCTGTTCAAAATGTAAATGCAGCTCGTCCCATGTTCCTGATACCTCTCCACAGTCAAACACATCACTGACATACACAGCTTCACTGCTTTGCACATCCATTGCCAGTGCACCATCGGGTGCCGGCTTCATATGAATGGCATTCCCATGCAGACGCATTTCTCTATTTGACTGATAACATAATGCCTCCTTCAATACCTTCACCTCCAGTGGTTGCCTATATGCCCTGTGCTATGACAACAGCCTTTAAACGATATGAAACAGCAGCCTGATAGGGCAGCCTTTCATAATCATGATCTCTTTGAAAGCAGCAGTGGATAATCTCTGCGGCACTGCTCTTTCTTAATTCCTGTAAAAGATCAGCAGCATACAGATCCTGTCTTTGCACTCTGCAGTTCTGTATATAATCTTTACAGACCGCTTCCAGCTGATTTTTTGTCTGTGATGATGCCAGCACCTGTATCCTTAATGCAATGCACAGCTCTTGTATATGGATATCCTCAACACATACACGATCTGTGAAGGGTACATGCTGTTGCACAAGCCGCTGTACATAACAGCGATAAGCCGGGATATGACATGCGTGATTGCAGGTATCCAGTATATGAATCATCCATTGCCCGGGTTTTGTCTGTACCCGTACCTCCGAAATTGACAACAGGGGATACTGCAACAGAAACTGAACAAGCTCTTCCTTATGGAAAAAGATTCCCGGCTGTTCATACGGTATCTCATAAAGCGGTGTACTGCGTGCATTGCTTCCCGTCAGATGAGGGAGATATACCTGTATCGTTTCTCTGTGCAATGTAAAATTTTCCTGTTTCTGAACAAAATCGGTAAACAGCAATGCATTCTCTGCAGCTAAAGGAAGCTGAAAATCCCTGCCGTTCCCCATACAGATACCATTCTCTGTCCGATAGCATCCCATACCACCACTCCCCTTTTCATACCTGTCTATGATGTCACCATCCTGCCATACACTTGGTTCCATCAGAAAGGCAAGCCGGTATGCTGATAAGGGGGCAAGCGCTATGCTTTGTGAACAGATTCCATTCAATGTAAAGGTGGAAGCCTTATGCCGCAGCTCTTCCCGTTGTGCAATCAAACGTGCCGCTATGATATCCTTTGGGAATGCCTCCCAGTAAAAACAACAGTCATGCTGCGACTGTACGCGGCGGTGTGGATGCAGCCTCCAACGTTTGTCCATTCCCTGAATTTGCAGCATAACCTGTTCCTTTGCGATATCCCCACTGATATGGATATGCGTCATAGCAAGGCTTGGCAGCTCCCACGATTTTGCAAGTGTATTTTGTGCTTTGAGCAGCACCGTATTCATCCATATTGCCTGTAAACCGATGGGATGATCCAGACATTTCTCTTTTATACGAAGACGCAGCCAGAATCCACATTCTTCAAAACAGGTCGATTCCACCATATCCTTCCCTGTCTGAAAACGCAGTTCCCCATCACACTGCAATGCATGGGTGGCATCGTGTAACTCACATACCTTTTGCCAGCCGTGAATACTGAAGTATTCCACATACAGCTCCGCCATATCTGGCCATTCCATTTCCACATTCTCCACACAGGAATTTTCCACACATATATATAAGGAACAGGAAATATTTTTTGGAAGCGGGTCTTTTATCCGGATATACAGGCTGCAGACAGACGCCTGTAAGGAAAGGGTATAGGTGCCCTCCAAAGCACGCAGCAGCTCTGTGATATTTTCTGCCTTCGTATTCTGTTCTACGTATATGGAGCATATTTCGTTTGGAAAAAGCTGATAGGAATGCATAGTCTCTAGCATTAGCACGGTTTCACCCATAGAAACAGGAAACTGCGTTCCCTCCCAAAGCATCATCGGCTGTTTCGGCTGCATGCGGAAAGCAAGGGGTACAGGACACAGTTCTGCTTCCCTATGGCCCTGAAGTCTTTCATACTTTTTGATATGTGCCTCCTGCACCTGATCACTGTAGTAATTCAGCATATCCACCAGCATCGTCTGCATTTCCAAAAGTGTATAGGAAACATCGGAAGGGAATATTTCCTCTTCTCCACTGCGCTGCTTCCATTCCTTTACAGCATCTGCAAACAGCTCTTTGTATGTGTACGTATCCAGCTTTAGTACGTTCATGAGCGCTCCTTTTCTCCCTTATATTCAGGTAGGAAGCAATTCCTGTACCTGCTGTTCAAAACGGCTTTTTATCTTAGTCCGCATGAACTTCGGCCTTGCTTCCTCTTAAAATCCTCACGGCTCCCACCTGCATAATACCCGCTTTGTTTTCCATGAGGTTCTCCACATGGCACATCACTGTATCCTGTTTCCATATACGACCTCTTATCTCACAATTTGAAACCGTACAATCGGAAAACACATTCTGTATATAGTGCTTCAGCTCCTCCGCTTTGCAGTATTCACCAATTCTCCAGCCTTTTCCGTCCCGTCCATGAACAGGATGCAGATACGTTTTGATCTGTTCCTTTACAAGCCCATCCAAATCCAGATCCTCATGCTCTATTTCCAACAGGATATCGAGCATAACGGTTTCCGGAGATCGTACGATTATGTCCTTATGAAAGGTATCCGGCAGCTTCTTTTGTAAAAGCTCCTGTACCTGCTGTTTCCTTTCACGGCTCTGCATCGTAAAGCCTGCATCTGTCCACAAAACAAACGTGTGTATTTCCCCATCCTGCGCATAGCAACGCACATCCTGTACATCCGGAAGCTGATCCAGCACATACCGTTCCATATCCTGCAGAGTCAGTATGTGTGCAGGCTCTGTTTGTGAATGAGAAAGTCTTTGTATCAGATGCTCATCCGTTTCTCTAATCCGCTGCCAGCTGGAATTTGTCAATGTGTGAACGGCAGTTATCCTCTGCGTGCTTTGTGCAGGAAATACAACTGTCCCCTGCGGCAGCTCCTGTGGCTGTTCCCGCCTTCTGCAAATGAGCTTTACACGAATACGCGCTGATTCCGTTCTCTCTTGCAGGATTGTTCGGCTTATCGTAACGATTCGCTGATCCTCATCATAATAAATCTGATGCTTTTGAAGATTTTCGGAATCAGCCGCAAATGTACATTTCTGCCAGTAATTCCTATCCTGAATATACACCTCGCAAACATCCTCTTCACAGGTTATATCCACCGGCAGCTCCTGTATATAGAATTCTTTTTCAATCTGTATTTCATCATCACCATATGCATACACACAATTCGGCTGTATGCTTAACAGACGGTTATTGAGCATACTGCCATCCGTTTGTACGCAAAGCCAAAAGCCAGCTTTTCCAAAGCGCTGTGTTTCCTTCATATCGGAGGGGAAAAACATACTGAGCAATCCACTGTGAGAAAAACCGTCCGTTTCATCCTCCACCGCCAATGGTCTCAGCGCAGCTCCCTCGTCTATGAAATATCGTACATTCTGCATACAATCAAAGGAATGCTGCAGCTCCACAAACATACGGCACGCTCCTGCCGCCGGCTTTTGATTGAACAGAAAATACATAGATGTCCGCTGTGCAGGAAAGCCAGGAAACAGCAAAAAAGAATGTCCGTTTTCTATGGTATGACTTTCTCCATTCGCATAGGTTCTTACACTTTTTGGATATATACGGCTGTTTCCGTAATCATATTCCCAACGGGAATGCTGAATCAGCGGGATATGATGGTAGGATGGCAGCTGATAACAGTTTTCTGCTTTCGTAATCATTAACCGAAACCAGTAGCTTTCCACTCCGTCATAGGTATATGAAAGCATGTCTTTCGGACAGCGAAAATGCATGGTACAGGAATCCTTCGGCTGATGAAAAAAATCCTTTGAAAAATGAACATCATTCAGCTTTACCCATTCTCCATTGAAATACTCCAGGCGTACACCATCGACATAGACATCATAGACAACCTGCTGTCTGGGAAGCCTGCGCATAAATAAATGATATTCCTGATCCTCAATCAGCTCTTTCCCCGCCGTATACAGCTGTTCCCCGGTGGAAAACCTCCAGGTCAGCTCTGCACCAAGGCGTGTAAAAACCTCATCGCAGCGCATATAGCACGTCTGAAATATAGATATCGGAGCATCTGCCAGTGGAAAACTTCCGGGATTTTCCTCCATATCCTGTACACTGATACTGTCCGGATAAGCAGAAGCACCAGGTATACGCAGATAGATACCATTCACCCATAGTGCCGGAATACGCTGTGTATCGCCTACCTCCATGGAAAACAGAAGCTCTCCTTCATCCATGGGAAAGCTCTCCTGAAAATGAAAGCTAAGATGGGTTTTATGCAGCGTCAGCGTCCAATCCTTGCGCAGCTCATTTGCAAATCGTATCTGCCAGGTAACACTGCCGGATACCAGCCATGTGAGAAATTCTTCAAGCTGCGCCTCACCGACTTCAAAATAAACCTCGCAAATCGCATGCTTCCTGCGTTTAAAGATATTTCCAACCGTAAACTGCAGCGCGTACCGTTGGATATTATTGCCATGTTCTGTAAATAGCGGAATATCTTTACACATAGGAAACTGCAGAATTTTACGTGTGTTCGGATATGCGAAAAACACCTCCTTTGCATACGTATGCTGAAGCTGGATATCTTCCTTCACTTTGATTGGAAGCAAGGAGCTTCCCTGCATATACAGAGGAGTATCCTTTTTCATCAGCGTATGAGAAAAAGAGGGGGAAGGCTGGAATTGAAGGCAGGTCATACATGTCTGTCCATATATGCGCTGATATGGCAGCCGGTTGAAATACCGGGTCCTGTGAACCTGCATCAGCTGCTGCAAGGAGGCTTGTGTTCTCATCAGCATTTCAATCCCGATATCCTGAAGAATTGCCGCAGGATCATGTTCATCCGCCTGCCATTCGTTCAGATATGCACGCTGCCGTTGTTTCTGAAGCATCTTAACATCAATCATACCCCTGCCACCTTTCCTTATTTCCTTCCCTGTTTTGTGTATACTGTCTTACACGCATTATATTTCCTTATATGATTCCTCTTTCAATTACTCTCGTGGTGTGATACCCATTATATTTCTTATCACCTTGTACACACGGTATTTCATGCTTACTGTCCTCTGTTCTATTACTCTTGTATTGTAATTACCTATTGCATTTCTTATCTCTACACATACTATTGTTTCTTACAAGCTGTCTGCTGTGCCATTACGTCCACAATGAAATTCATATTACGATCCTTGTGATCAACATACTTTCATTCGCATCCAGCAAGTGAAATGCCTATTCATTCTCCAGCGGTAACGGGTATTGTAAAGAATCGCTCTGGCCGTTTTGCCTGCACACGTAGGTAATCGTAAGCAGCAGCACTGCATCCTCCCGCTGAAAGCTTACCTGAATATCATCAATACGCGGCTCCCATGTATGCAGGGATGCGATAATCTCACGCTGTATCATATCCTCTGTTTCAACTCCTTGATTTTCAAACACATAATCCTTTAAGCGACTGCCAAAGGAGGAAAGCATCCATCTCTCCTTTACATGAGTTGACAATATCAGGAAAACACTGGTTCGTATACGCTGTGCCTCATCACACAGCGCTGCATGATGCGTCCATGGATCAATCTGAAAGGGAAAGGAAAGCACTGCTTTGCGATGTTTATCCAAGCTTCACAAGTCCTCCCTGTACCTCTGTAATACCACTGGCAGAAATTTTCACACCGGAATTCCCCTTAACAGCTACATCCAGCTTCGCCTCCAGTTTCAGCTTCTGTCCACTGAATTTGGTGTCCATCTTCGTTTCGCTTGTCAGTGTCTGTCCCTTTATCTGCAGATTCTTTCCTTCCAGTGTAATACTTCCATCCTTTTTCATGGTAATGCTGCTGTTTCCACAATGCAGGGTCAACTCCTTTTCCGCATCCAGTGCAATGCTTCCGTTTTTTCCGTCTATATGCAGTGTGCTATCCTTTAGCTGTACAGAAAGCAGCTGTTCCTTTTCATCCAGCTTCAGTGAGGTATCCTTGCAGGTCACCTCCATTTTTGAGGCATCCTGCTCATCCCATATGGACAGCTGCATACCATTTTTCATATGCCATTGCTTCTGTTCATTTTTCTCACTGCAGGCATTCCATAAAGAGCTGTCATTCGCAGCTATACAACCGATGGCAACAGCTCTGCGTGCTGTTTCACCGGTAAATAGCACCATGACCTGATCCCCGATTTCCGGTCGGCATAAAAAACCGAAGCCTACACCACCATAGGGAAGAAGAAGCTCCACCCCCTCCAACAGATCCTTACCATCCTCCATATACGGAAGCTTCACCTGCAGCGTTGCTTTCTTTTCCTCACTTCCATATCCGGCAACCGTCGCAATTACCATATTGCGAAAGCTGCCCTGTTCGTCCATATGCATAAGATCCATTTTCATCATCCTTTCTGTATGACTGCCTCCCATTCGGTATAGGCACTGACATGATCTATATGGTGGATAACGCGTATGACATAGCCCTGTATTTTATCTCTGTCGCCGGTTTCTGGCAGAATCAGCTGGGAGCCACACAACAGCCAGGGCAGGACTACACACTGTCCGTTACATTTCGCATAACTGTTTTCCACCTCTTTTTTGATTCCGCTTATCATATACTTTAATTCTTCCATATCATGAAATCCATCATCCATTATGCTTGTGGAGGTATGCTTCACAATATTGGAAAGCTTTTGGGTATAGGGAAGGGTTGAAGCCGCGATACTTTCCTGTACTGCCTTTTTTTCTGTAAATCCGTCACAGGCTGCTGTTTGTACATTCCCGATAAGATCCTGTATGGTATATCTGCATTCCACCCGGTATACTTCCTGCGCAGCATCCAGTTCCATCGTTTCGCTGTGTACGGTGAAACGCGGTTCAAAGCACAGAGTATCTCCACGAACATAGCAGGTATTCAAGGTCTGTGAGCATAGTCTTTGCAGGATATCGTAATCTGTAAAGCCATAGGCTGACCACAGGGTATCCACGGCCCCAGCCAGTGGCGTAATACTCACAGAGGCAGTATATTCTGCATACAGAGTTGTGTTCAGGATATCCTGAAGCAAGGCATTCTTCGTTTTTCCGCTTTCAACAGCACACCGCTTATGCAGCATCATCAGGCCCTTGACATCCTGTGCATACAGCTCCAGCTCCTGCAGACTTCCGCTTCCGCTTTCCCGCAGCGTAATCGTATGAACATAGCCCTGAAAGAGCAGCTCCTCCGTTTTCTGATAGCCCGCCTCGATCGTGATACATGCGCCGCTTTGCAATACAGCTTTCACGGCACCGGTATCTGTAATATCACAAAAGAGAAGCTCTGCGGTATTGGTTTTTAGCTCACAGGATGTATCGACATGCAATTCTTTTAATGTTAGACAGCCCGGATACAGCTGCTGTTTATCAATGCGTACGGTTACTGTAAGCTTTTCAAAGCCTGCATTTGCAGTTTTTGCTTCACTCAGCTTCATAATCTTGCCTTCTTCACATCATTTTGCTGTGCAAGATTTTTCCAGTTTTCACTGTCTTTATAATCGCGCAGAGCATCCAGAAAGGAGGTATGCACACACAGCTCCGATTGTTCACTGGGATTCACTGTTTGCAGCTGTTCCCCATAATACTCTCCGGCTATGGATATAGAAACCTCGCCGCGTACGGGAATGCCGGAAGGAGAAAACATCGTATAGCGGACATCTATTTTTTCCAATATACCGATAACGCAGATGGAACTCCAGGTAAAGCAGATTTTCTTTAATTGCTCCTTGGTTTCCACACCGACGTTAGTATACGGATACAGCTTCCGTATATAGGAGCGGATATCCTCATAGCTGCTTTGGGATATAGAGGTATAGGTATTATAGAAAAGCGTTGTGGATAGATGCAGTACCTGTTTTTCCTTCTTCGTATCCACAGGATTCACCTTAGGATCCTTGGATCCATTTTCCATGCTGTATAAGGAAGCAACCGCTTCACTGATTAAAATTTCATTCGGATTGAACTGTACATAAAACACATCCGATCCCGGTTTTCCACTATCATCCACATTAGATAGCTTTGCCTTTGTCAGCATATACCTATCTCCTTCCCTCACGCAGTCGTTCCTGCTTTAATTTACGCTCTACTTCCCGTACAACAGCTCTTATTAAAGCATTCATGTCAATGCTTTGACTCCCTGGCATTATCTGCTGCTTGGTCTCTGCTTTTTTCTCTGCTTCATTCTCCTTTGGGATAACCTGATTTTGCAGTCGCTGCCTTTCCCGATACAGCAGCTTTCTGCTTTGCTTTTGTACCACAGGATGGAGTACCTGTCTCCAGGTCTGCAAGGAAACAGATGTGAACAAAGATGATTTGTGCAGCTGTACACCTTGGGGATAGATGGACAAATGCTTCTGCATGTACGCGTTTAAATAGCTTTTTGTTTCTGTATGTTGTAAATAGCCTGTGACAAGCTCTCTGGCTTTGGCTGGATGGTATTGATAATAATTTTTTTCTTCCAGCAAACGCTGCTCTGCCATTTGTTTTACAGAAAACCGGGCAAGACGAAGCTGCAGGATGCTCCCCGGATAGCTTCTATTTATGATTCTTTTTGATTGTATGACAAGGCTATTGCTATTGCTTTGCTGCTGCAGCTGTAAAAAGGTTTGCGCCTGATGCACATGCATTGTCATATTGTGATGAATATGGTGCGTATGCTCCTCTTTTCGTATAACACTGGTTTTTATTTCTTTGAGAACTGTCTTCGGTCTTAAAAGAACCGGGTGAAAGCCATGTCGGTAGAACGCATCCGTCGATAGTATTGCAATGGGTCGGAATTTTTTCAGTTTACGCTTCTGCCTCCAGTTATGAAAGAACATAAAGCTCTCCATATGCCAGTGTAAAGGTATCAATCAGGATTTCATTGCTCTGTGCCTGCATAGCAGACACCTCCCATTTCGCTACCACAAGATTTTTTAATGTATAGGTTTTCATGACCGTCCTTCCATCATTTCCATATACCTCAATCGCCATGGAGTCAATCTGCTCGCCTACCAGATAAAACGGATGCTGCTGTTTACTGTAAACGCCCTTTTTCAGGGTTACCATCCCCTGTGAGGTTGTACGTTTAGGGAAAAGGAGAACAGAATCATTCCGTCCTCCTTCCTGGTATGTCTCTACTTCAATTTCCCGGGCGATGCCGCTCAGCTCCTGAAATCCCATAGTTGTATTTTGTATGGTCACACCAAAACGGTAGGCATGCAGTAATTCCATTGTCATAAAGCTATAAATACCGGATATGCTTGGTATCCCTTTCCTTTTCTGTTCATACACACCTCCGATTATATGTCGAATATACTTTCCGACTCTCCATTTGCTCTGCGGTTGATTTTGCCGGCTTCTTCACAGAAGCGGTTGCGTTCCTTATGCGGCAGATTCAGAAGCTCATCATAGCTCCAGTGAAAGTAATAAGCTAGGAATGAAATCTGTTCATATAACGTATCGCGACTGTACAGACTCAATCCCTTTGTGAAAAATTTATCGGTTCATCAAACTCCTTGCCGCAGTGCGGACAGGTTACGTGAATGATCATATCCTCATTATTGTTTATCGTTTCATACATATTTTGAAGAAAATTAGCATCTACTGTGTACATATCGGCAATCATTTCCGGAGTGACACAATCACAGCCCTCCAGCTTTGTAATGACTCTGCTAAGCAGAACAACCGTCATGTACTCCGGGGCTGAGCGGGTTCTAAAATCCCGTACCGCATCCAGCTCATCCCTTGCGGTTGCAAGTCGCATGGTACCGTTTTTATGTATCACACCTTCTGCATCACGATATCCCTTGGGCAGCGTAAATGTGTATTCTGTCTGCATATTTTTTCACCTACCCTCTGATAATCGCTTCGCAAGCGATATCCACGGATTCCACAGCCAGCTCGTTACCGGTGGCGCTGAAATCGGAAAGTGCCAGCTTGATAGGAATTGCTTTCTGCAGTGTCCATGAGGTAAGAACCGTTTTATGATCATCTCCCAGCAATTCAATTACCACATCCTCCTGTTTCACAGTTGCGGTTTGCGTACTGTTCAGCCAGTCATATAGTGCCTTGTTGGCAGTCAATCCGTATTTTAATGTTACGTTGCCATATTTTACAATGCCCTGCTGTTTGATCACAGAGCTGGATTCGTAATTTCCTTCCCGATACTCAATCGGTTCATAGGAAATATCTCCACCGGATATCTCGGAGAATCCCATGTCTCCAAGACTTCCCACAGTAACCTTGTAATTATATTTTTTAAATGGATATACAACAGCCATAGTGCTTCCTCCTTATTTATGACAGTTCCTGCATCTTCTGTGTAATACGGAAGATAACGAACTCTGCCGGACGTACCGGTGCAATACCAATTACACAAATCAATCTGCCATTCAGAATATCATCCTGTGTCATAGTCGATGGGCCAATGTTGATAAAGAATGCCTGATCCTCACTGGAGCCAGCCAGTGCACCACTTCTCCACAGCGTATTTAGGAACATATGAATCGTTCCTTCCACACGCATCCAGAGATTGGCATCATTCGGCTCGAATACCGCCCAGTTTGTATTGGCACGAATACTTTCCTCTACATAGATGAAAAGCCTGCGCACATTGATATATTTCCAAGACGGATCAGAGGACATCGTTCTGGCACCCCAGACACGGATTCCCTGTCCAGGCAGTGAACGAATCAGATTGATTCCCTTCGGATTTACCTTTCCCTGCTCCACCTCATTGTAATTCACACTTAACCCGGTACAGCTGCGGATAACCTCATTTGCAGGAGCCTTATGCACTCCGCGCATATTGTCCACACGGGCATAAATACCTGCCATGGAGGCACTCGGTGGAAAATAGCTGTTCGTTTTCATAAGCGGATCAAACATCTGCAGCCATGGATGATAGATGGCCGCATAGGTGGAATCAAAATAGGAACGATGGGTCAGCATCTCATCCACACTGCGCGTATCAGAAGGCATATCCAGAATGGCAAAACGATTTGTTAGTCCTTCACAGTGTGCGACAAGTGCACTTTGCACTTCCGGAATTGTCACACCCGGTATCGCCATAATACTGACATCATCCACCTCTTTGAAAGCTTCCAAACCGCTGCGCTTACCCGGGCCTTTATCCTCCCCCAGAAACAACTCGGCACCTTCTTCTATTACGGTTTTTCCATCCTTCAAAAAGCCGGTATAAGCAGCGTCGTTTAATGCAAACTGCGTCAGCCAGGAGGAAAGCCTGTCAACGGATTCCTCTTCTATGGAGAATACCGCGTGCAATATGATTCCCTTTCCCATAACGCGGTTCACAAAATCCGTAGCTGCGCTGTTCAGTGAAACATTATAGGTTTCCACGATACCGTCACATTCTGCTTGTATAAGAAAACCGATTCGATGTAGAAATATGGAAGGAAGCATATTGTTATCTGCGTATGGAATCGTAAAGCTGTGTTCCAGCTCCAGCTCTCCCTCTCGTACACTGACAATACGGTTGTATTCTTTTCCTTCATTGGAAACGAGCTCCACCAAATCACCAGCCTCATATCCGCTGATACTCTTAACTCGGAATATCCGCTGTTCCTCATCCTTAGCTTCTTCCAGGATATTTGTTTTAATCAGGCGCTGTTTTTCCATGGAGACGCGGATTTCATTTCCCCATGCGCCGACACTGCCTGCTTCCAGATGCAGAGTGACACCTTCATGAGCCAGCTTTAGAACAGCAGCTGTATCCTGACTGCTTGCGACACGCATGACATAGCAGCAACTGCCGCCGTTTGTAAAAAACTGATCAATTCCATATGCTAAATGGCGGTATTTCACAGAGGCATCCAGATATCCTCCAAACACGCTGCGAAATTGTGAAAGTCCGGTAATCAGCACCGGCTTTCCGGTAACAGGGCCGCGCTTCGCAAGTCCGATGAACCCTGCTGTCGATGTTCCAACACCCTCCATGGCTTTTGGCCCGCTGTCAAACTCCTCTACGTATACTCCCGGTGATAAATATTCTGCCATTGCTACTCCTCCTTTTCACCCTTAAGGCATTACTTTACGTATATTTTTATTCATACTGCTTTACGATAAACCCTTTATCTATAGTCACAGCCGTTATGCTGCGACCAGTAAAAACACGCTCCGATATGGCTTGTACCGCTATGATATCCGCTTTCCACTAAGATCATCTGACACTGGTTAGCTGCCATGTTATAATGACCATGATGCCACTCATAGCTGACCCCAGGCGCAGCTGCATTTGCAATCGCTTTCGTATACCCTGTTGCTGCACCAGCGGTATCTGCATTGGTGTTGTCCGTAGCACGATATCCACTCATCGTGATGGTAACGCCATTCGTGTCACCCAGATAGCAGTTTGCAGCTACCAATGGAAGAGGTGCATAGACAGGCACAAACATATTGGAGAAGAATGCACGCATAGAGGGGAAGGTTCCATAATCAACCTCTGAATACACTCTATCCTCGAAGTATTTGCGCATTCTCTCTGTGACCGGTGGTAAACCATTTTGATGTGTATAGCCACTCAATGCCCGCTGAATTTCATTCAACATTGTGTAATCATTATACAGGGTTCCATGAATCACGACATATCGCTGGATTACATTTTGTTGCGTCATGCCCTGTTGGACAGTGCCGGAGTTATTATGAATTATGAAATTCTCTGCCTCCTGTTCCAACCTCTGATTTAAAACAACGCTGCCACTTGCATTATTATCAGAAATTATATTCTGTTTTTGCTGAACGATATGTGCAACCTCATGCCTTAACTTATTTTCATGAAAGGGAGCCAGATAAATCGTATCCTTTTGCGCTATTCCAGCTGCCTGATAGTGTGCCGGTCTCATGCTGTTATAATATACCTTCACATTGGATAGATCACAGCCTGATTTTCTTTGTGCTTCAGATTTCAAATCGGATGGAATACCCGCTTGTTTTTCGGGCATTTCTTTTTTCAAATACAGCATACCTATTTCACTGTAACCTTTTGTGCCGATGTGGATATAAACTGAATCGTACCTCCATATGCACACATTGCCTTAGCATCCATTGTTAATACCGGGCTTCCTTTCACCTGAACAGTGGGTCCTGTAATCATCCATGGTCCAGCTATTACAGGCATACAGGGCATCGGTGTCAGCACTCCCAATGCAGCAGCTGTTGCACTGGCTACCACAGGATTCGCCAAGCTCTGACACATACCGAAGGTTGGAATACTGCCGGGACTGATATCCTGCATGGTACCTACAGGCAATCCTGCCAATACACTTGTATTACTCAATGCCTGAAAGGGACACGGTGCCACCCCAAACGAGCATTTCATCATAGCTCCTGTTGTTACAATCGCTCCCATATTTAAACTCCTCCTTTGTGTTTACTTTTTGTCTTGACATCCACATGCCGTACAATATTGACCTTTTCATTTTTCATAGAAGCTATCTCCACCGGTGCAACACGTAGATATAATGCAGGCTGCAAAGGCTGATGAAGACTTTCCCATATATGAATTTTCGAATCCAGCTCCATATTGACAAACTGCAGAGGAAGCTGACGGTCCTTTACCTGCAAGACAGACAAATCATGGAAAATCTGTATCATTTTCTCATACAGGATTTCCTCCTGCTCCTTATTGTAACCGCCAAAGCGTGCATCCTCATTCACATAAATCAGGTAGCTCAGTTCCATCAGTTTTGGGGGGAATACACGGGAATCTCCATCCACACTTGCATAGCGCTGTGCGGTTATAGAGTATTCGCTGATATCATACAGATAGATACCAATCTGTACATCCTGATGCTCATGTCTGGGAATGCAGAGCTGCACGCCGTCGCGGTCCAGCAGATAATCCGGATACAGCTGGTCAATCAGCTGTGCGCATAGTGTCTTAGATACCTCATGGATCATTTCACAAATTTCTCACTTTCTTCCTTTACCGCCTCATCCTCCTTAAGCATGATGGTATACAGCAGCTTATCCTCATATATCGGATAGCCATAGCCGATAGACAGCTCCGTTACCGGATAGAGGACACGCCTTGTAAGATCAAGCTGGAAATGGTATTGCAATTCTTCTATATTATTTCCGTGATCTACAAGGCTTGTACATTTGCGATATTCTTTAAATTGGTTATTTTCCGTAAGCCGTAGTGCTATTACATCGTAGGCATCCATCAAAAGCTCTTGTGTATGCGGGCGGTATTTCTTCTGCCAGGAGGCTTCAATTTTATCCGGTTCTGTTCCGGTATTAGGATCATCAATATTGTTATCCACCATCATGATGGAGGAAATTACGATATCCTTAGGCTCCTGCTTATCCTTCAGCTTCCATTCTTTCTCGCCTTTATCCAGCTTTAATGGATATTTGGTAAAGAAAGCCAGGGATAACAAATCTGTTTTGTATACGATTGCCGTTGTATTTTCATAAACATATATGTGATACGGCAATAGAAAGCTTTTTTGTACATCTTCTAGTGTGGATGGCAGAAAGGATGTAAAGTTGATATGCCCTTCATGCATGGCACCTGTATAGTAAGCCTTGCCGAAGGTATCAAACAGCGTACCGCTACCCTGAGGCTTTCCAAAGGCAAATTCTCCCTGATACACCTTGCGGGTATAGGCACCTTCCTCATACAGAATCCCCTGTCCATGCCGCATGTTGTCAAGAAATTCCCCTTCATAGTCAATGTTTCCCTGCTCATCGTAATAAATCCCCTTCCCTTCGAATTCACCATCTACGAAGGAGCCTTCATAGAGTAAAGAATATTTCCCATCGACTTTGCGATAAGCCGTTCCATCTCCATCCGCACGGTTGTTATGCACCTCTCCGACATATTTGCGCATATCTCCTTTGTCAAAATACAGGGTACCGCTTTTATCCTCCATAACATTATCCACAAATTCACCGGTATAGATTTTGTGTCCGTGTTCATCATATAAGGTTCCCTTGCCATTGCATGCCCCATTGGAAAACATGCCCTCATAGGTAAGCTTTCCTTCCTGATTCAGGATTTTCACATTACCCTGGTATTTTGCCAGATTTAAATCATTATAGGAAAAGGTGGCAGCCTCCATATTCTGATTGGTGATGCGATTTAAGAGCTGCTGCAAATCTCTGCGAAAGAAAAAAATCGGAATACAGAGAACAAGCAGTAACAGAAGCATAAATACCCTGCGGTCAATATATATATGAAAGAAGCGTACATAATCTTCACTGGAGTGCTTTCTTTTCATGGATTCATACGTTCTTCCCCGATGCGCTGCAAGCCGTCATAGGTTCGCTCGCTCCATTCCATATATTTATAAATACCGATGCCACACAGTACCAGGATGCCTATACCGGCTAAAATGATGCTGCCGATGCGAATGAATAGGGTCCAGTTATATGTTTTCCGAATAAAAGCGTCTTCCATATCATAAAGATCATTCATCAGCTGTGCATAGTCATGATAATCTCTATGCTCTGCCTTTTCCACAAACTTCAAATACTTCTCCGGCTGCTGATAGCGGTGCAGATGACGGGTTTCCTTTCCCTGTGACAGGATACTTACAAGCAGCTTTGAGGTTGTACAGACCGCTGTTGTATGCAGCGGATGCTGTAAATGTGAAAAGTTTGGGTTCAGGAACAATTCAATATCCAGGGTTGAAGTAACACCGATGCTGTAAATATCCAGCGTGAGATCCAAAAGGCGTTGGGGTAATTGTTCCCGCATGCACGCAAATACAAGATTGCGGCATAGGACGATACGCTCCTCTATGGTATGGGATTCCTGTAGCCAGGCAGATAACGATGCTGCATCCTTATACGGCTGTATCAGACAAAAGCTGCCCTGATAGAAGCTATAAGAAAGATCATACTCCATACACAATGCGATCAGCGGTCTTTGTAGTTGTTCCTGTGCAATGCAAAAGACGCGGTATGTGAGATTTTCATATTCGTATAAATGACAGGTACAGGACGGATTTTTATACAGGACACCCATATGCTTCCAGTGTTCAAGCTGCTGTTCACTCATGTTTATCCATCACCTTTACATAGGCACTGACCTGCTGTTCGCGATAGTATGCGCGAATCTGATAAAGACCGCACGTATGACCTGCTATAAAGGTTCCATCTTCCTGTAATTCACCACTGCTTCGCTCATCCAGCGAGTAACGCACCTCTTTGCTGTCATCCTCTTTGTCAAATACCGCTGTAAAGCGACAGGTTTCCTGAGGTCTGCAGGTGAGGGTGGAAGGCTCCAGGCGAAGCAGGTGGTTCTCTGTTTCCTCATGCTGCTTCATATCCCAGGCTTTCGCATACCAGTGCAGAATCAGCTTCTGTTCATAATAATCCTCGGGCACGGCTACAGCAGCCTGAAAGCTACCTGTCCAGGGATAGCTGCGCACTGCCCAGCGGATTTCCTCTTTTTGAAACAGTGAGCTGTCCCCGCTGATTAGTTGTTTCCGGTATTCCTGTGCATCCGCATTCTTTTGCACCTCCAGAGAAAGCTGAAGCTGTACTTCTCCGGGGCCAAGACCATGGCTGATTTCATCACTGTAAAAAACCGGATGCAGGCTGTCACATTGAAAATTCAGAATACCGCAGGCTTCCTTAGTCTGTGGAGATTCCGCAAAATACTTGTCATGCTGTTCAGGCGGACGCCAATGAAGCTTTCGCTGAAATTCATTTATCACCATATCCAGCTGCGGCCTTTGACATTCCAGGCGCCCTGTTTCTTCCACCCTTTGAATTTCCAGATGATCCTTTTGAAAACAAAAGTCCACATAGCCAAGCACCAGCTCTTTCTGAAATACGAACGGCTTTTTCAGGAATCGGGTCATCACAGCCTGCTCTATATGCTCAGCTATTTCTATTTCAAAGGATGCACATGAAGGGGAGACCAGACGGTTCTCCAGCTTCAGTTGGTCAATATGAAACATCGCATAATGACCTCCTGCTTGTTCATTTCTTTTTAATGGTATTTCCATCGTGTACTTTGTTTGTTTTTGTTTTGCGGAAAGCTCAATACTCTGTATATGGTACAGTGGAGAACGAAGGGTCATTGATACTTCAATACCTGCTTCCTGTCTCTGTTCCATAATTAGCTGAAGCTGAACATCCCCTGCATGCGGCAATATGCGTGGAAGAATCAGATACAGCTTGCGATCGCTGTCCTCAAAAACCACCTGTTCCTGAAACAGCTCCTCATCCAGATAATCCGGCAGTCGAAGCCTTTGAATACAAAGCTCATATCCATCCTCCCATTTTCCATATTCCTCGTGCTGGTCTGCACTTGGAAATTCACAAAATTCTTTCTCAACTGCTGTTTCCTTATACTGCAGTGTGATCCATCCGGCATTTGCATTAAGCTGGGAAAAACCGGATAGCTCTTCCAGCATGATAGTCAGATCATGGTCCAGATGTATATAATTACCTTTCGCATCAACAGCACTTCCCGCACTGATCTGTAAGGCTTCCTTTGCTTGTTGGGTTACATGAAGCCCGTATAAAATCCCCTCGCCAAGCATGAGGTGTGTACGTTCCTTTATCTGACCCAGCAAATAGCGCTGTTCACATATAAAGTCCTCGCTGCGCAGCATTTTTCCATGATAATACCTGTTTCTCTGTTTTTGCATACTGTATCACCGCCCATACTGTAATAAAGTATTTCTTTTCCTTTATTTTAGCAGAATTGAATTAAATATTCCTACATTTGGGACGAATGGTAATATACAGGGACGAATGGTAGATGCATATATGGTATAGCATGGAAACCGTTTGTCCCAATTTGAATACCATTCATCCCACACATATAAAATTTGCAGGTTCTTTGTGTATAATAAATACAAGGAGCTGATAATGATGTCATTTAAACAGTTAAAAAAAAGCAATCGGAATAAAGATATGAGTTCTGTATTACAAACAGAATTTGAGCAGAAAAGCAATGTTGATCTCAGCAATGTCCATATTCACTATAACTCTTCTCTGCCTAAACAATATATGGCTTCCGCGATTGCGCATAATAATCAGATAGATATTGCTTCCGGAAAAGAATATTTGTTGCGTCATGAGCTTACCCATATAGTCCAACAGAAGCAAGGACTCGTAGATGCCACAGAAAAGCGAGGAAATCATTATTTCAATACCAGTCCTGTTTTGGAAAAGGGGGCAGACAATGCCGTTATAAAGCGTAAGCCACCGACGCATAAGCAGCAAAACATTATACAGATGGCTCCCATTACCGATCAGGAAATTATAACCCAAATACTGAAGGCTGGTATTACATATATGAATTCCCTGTATCCTGAAATAATAGCCTTCTTTAAGGATGCAGACTCTGATGATTTAACTACAGAAACACTTCATGCCATTATTGAATTCGTTTATCAAACCGATGATGCTTCTATTTCATACCTGCACAATCTCTTTCAGGAATTTCCATTTGAAGCTAACATACCAATTTATATAAGTTTTATACAATTTATAGATCGTTACCCTGAATTAGCTCCACATCTTTTAGATATTACTTCTATACTTGGTATTTCCGCTTCTGATTATCTAATCAACGCATTTTCAAAAATTCCTGACCTTGTCATAGATACCTTTCACTTACTAGTTAAGGAGCAACATAATATTGCTGCATTTTCTACTCTTTTTCAAGAGCAGATACCGATGTGTGCGTCAAATATTATGGTCTCTGAAAAAATTACGATGGCAAACCTCGGAGATTCCATCTATAATATATTAGGTAAAAAAGCTTATACTTTATTTAATGATTGTGTAGCGAAGCTTGTACAATGTTGTATACCAGCCAGTATAAATGATGTTCTGCTTGGATGTAATCTGAATGTTTCAGAATACATCCTAACAGTCATAGATGGACAGGTTTATACTGCTGACGCTACAGCTACAGAAATAGATATGAAAATGTTTTTACGCAGGCTTCAATTAACCACTGATTATGTTCAGAGTGTTTACGACAAGTTCCATGGAAAGTATTTAATAAAACCCACGGGCAGCGATCCGCATTTGCAAGGACGCCAGGTCGTATTTCTCATTGATGCTTTGGGTGGTATTTTTATCTATAAGAATCGTCCACTAGAGATAGATAATGAGCTCGCCGGCAAAAATGGATTTTTAAAAGAAGTAGGAGAGCTTTTAATCACAGATCCAGAGATGCAATTTCAAGGAATGCGCATTGATCCAGTATCACATATGGAGGAAGTTATTTCTCCTTTAGGCGACCCAAAAACAGAAGCACTGGATTTAGAGACCGCTAAAAGAAATTATTTTCAGCTTGGTGCTTTACAGGCGATTGCGAGCGTTACCGGAATTGTTGATCTCCATGCGGACAACATCATATTTTCTGCAGTTGGACTTCACATTATTGATGCAGAATGTTCATTTCTATCTTTTACTGATACGTTAATAGAGCATGACAAATCAAGCCCTTTCATAATGATTTACTCCTCATCCTTGTTAAGCTACACAAATTCAGTTTTTTCAATCAAAATGCCTGACGACAAGGTTGTATTATCTACAACCGAATCTCCTCAGCTTATGGAGATGTTCTATAAAGGAAAGAACTACACAATGATAAAAATCAAAGCAGAGAAGGCTGACTTTCTTCAAATACTGTCCAAACACCTTGTCAATATACTTAGCTCCCGGATCGTTCCTATCGCGACAGGTGACTTCGCTGAATCAATGCATGGTTATGCCTTTTCAAACAAAGCTGATAAAGAAGCTCTTCTAATGAATACCATCGAAAGGATATCAACAAATCTAATGGATGACAGCTATGCATATATGACAGGACAACCAAAGCCTGTCTTTCAGCCTGATGTAATGTATAATGTGTTATACAATGCCTTTGAAAACCACACCATTCCGGCATTGGAATTTCAATGGTCCACATCCAAAATATATATGGATTCTCAGGAAATATGTGCGCTACATTATCGTAGAAACGGTACCATCGTATCCTTTGTTCTGGAAAAGGTGGCACAGATGATTGACTGTCTATAATCTAATGCAAAACATTGGCAATTCGCATTTTACATTTCTGATATACTTCCTGTTTTCTAGCTCTGCTGATATAGAGAATCCTTTGATTCTGCATGATGATTTCATTTCCGTGAATGCTTTGAATGTATGTTGGATTTATAATAATACCGCGGTTAATCAATAAACAGCCATAGCTGGATAATGCATCATGGGCATATTTGATTGTTGCCCGATCCTTCCAGCAATCCTGCCGGCCGTTAATGTACAAATAGTTTTTATTGCATTCAATATAATAAATTTCCTGTATACGCAGCTTCCGCATCGTATCAGAATGCTGGAAATAATAGCATTCATCCTTCCCATACAAGTACTTCAGTTTCTCTTGCAGAGATTTACAGTCCTGTGTAAGCTTTGAGCATCGTATTGCGAAGAACCAGGAGTAGCTTTGCAGAGAAAAGAAATCCTCACTGTTTTCACAAAGCAATATCGTTTTCGCTTTTCTGAAACAGGAAAACAATGTCATGACCTTATGATTCACATCCTGAATATCAAAAGCATGGAGGACAATATAATCAAATTCTTTTACCTGTGGTATGGAAGGCTTCTTCTGTAGAAATTCCATACTGCTGCTGGTCACCATGTAGCCACTGCCGGATGCAAGACAGTTCAGAATCAGCTGCTCCATCTCCTGCTTTACATCAATAAAAAGAATTGTTAATTTACCTGTATCCATCATGAAGCATCACCCCTGTACGTATTTCCCCCAAATTCATCCATAAATCTTCATGTGATAATTATATGATAATTCACAAAATATTACATAACCACTCGGTAGAAAAAACTGCCAGTAAGGCAGTTCGTTTATTTATTAGGATATAGGATACATCGGGTGATAAATTTATAATCCGTCTTATAAAAATCGGCGATCCCCTTATACTTTTCGCATACTGTTTTCATATTGATCATGCCATAGCCATGCTTTTCTGAACGCTTTTTTGGCAGAATTCTTCCGGATACCGTCATGGAGTGGCACTTATTTTCGATACGTACAAGCAGCCTTTCATCAACATAGCGAATATATATTATGATTTTGGGATGGTTAGTAAGCTTACTTTCCTGTATAGCATTTTCCAATGCATTTCCAAGTAAAACAGTGAGGTCTGTAGCATCTACTTCCGGTTCCTTAATTACAACTGCATCTACCTCAACTTCGATAGCTTCGCTGGTGCAGCGCTGCACATAGTAATTTAAGATACTGTCAAGCAGCGGACTGGCTGTATAGGTGTTCTGGCTGATTTCCTCAATCGTCTGTGTGTATTGTATAAGATACTGATTCAGTTCTTTTTGTCTGTTTTCCTGCAGTAAAGATCTGATGACATTCAGATGGTGCTGTAAATCATGGCGGATTCTTCTGGCATCCTCGATACTGTTTGAGATCTTTTCATATTGTGTCTGAAATGAATCTAGCTGATGATAAAGCTCACGATTCGCAAGAGATTCCTTCAATTCTGAGAAATACATATAATAAACAAGTATATCAGTCGCAAGAACAGCAATGAGAAACAGCATCAGATCCACATCTTTGAATAAACCATTTGTCCGATTCATTACAGTGAAAATGCAGAAGCAGTAAAGAAATATCACAGTGACGAGATATAAACAGCCTCGTCGTACAGATGCCTGATCCATCGCGGGGAGAATCCGCTGTATCGTGTGCTTAAAAAAGTAAGCAACAAAGGGATAGCTGAAGGCAAGCAGCAGCAAATTCATGTACGCGTTCTTATTATATACGGTATAGGAATGATCATAGAGGAAGGAGGCAGGCATATTGACGAAGGGTGTTACAACCGTGTAAATAACAGCACCGTATTGGATGACGGTTATGTAAACAAGTAATTTCTTTATAAAGACCTCCTGTGTTTGATAACAGATAAAGACAGCCGTTATCAAGAGCACAGCCAGAAAATACAGGTCGGCAAGATTTCTCATAAATGCATAACCGCTGCCATCTTTTGTATACAGACAATTCATCATCAGGGAAAAGAGTGCAGACGCTGCAGTTAAAAATATAGAGCAGTAGAGAATCACCTTTTTCTTACCCAAACGAAGCATGCCGGATGAAAAGGGGAAGCAGGCAAGGATGGCAAAGGGAAGCGTTTGAGATAAAAAACCGATAAACTGGGTAAGCTGCTGTATTACCGACATACTGCTTTTCCCATTTCCGATTGTTGAAACAGATAATCATGGTATTTCTGCAGCACCGTATTTCTACGCCTGCGGCTTATAAGAATTGTCGTACCGTCTTTTAACAGACAGGTACCATTTCGCTGTATCTGCCGGATGAAGGACAGATTCAGGATCAGCCCCCTGCTTACTGTAATCAGCTGTTCTTCTTTTATAATATTCTCCACACGTAGGAATGGCATGTTGATGAATACAGGCTCCTCTATCGTGGAAAGATAGATTTCAATTCCCTTATTCCTACTTTCTATTTTCTTTATACGATGGATGGGAAATTCACAGGTATTGCGCTCTGTTTCCAGCCGGAGCGTATGGATAGGAAGCCTTGCCCGTTCAAAATAACGGCTGAATACCTCTTGAATCTGAAGCTCATTTAAAGGCTTTACGATATAGTGTAATGCATTGAGTTGAAATGCTTCCGGCGCATATTCCTTACTGGTCGTAAAAAAGGCGATTTCCAGATTTTCCTGTAGAATGCGAGCCTGCTGGATAATGTCGATTCCATTTTCAGCTTTCAAATAAATATCCATGATAACAAGGTCACAGGGTGTTTTGAGACGCAGAGAGTGTAAAAAGGCTTCCCCCGTTGTGTAAAAGGTCAACCGGCATTCAAATGAAAGCTTCTGTTCAGCTTTATGGATAGCTCTGTGGAGTTGCGCAGCATCCAGACGATCATCTTCGCATACAGCAACATGTAAGATCATAACATTCCCCCTTTTGTGTAATATTATAGCATGAAAAATATAGAACGGTATAGGAGCGCTATAGAAAACATGATATAGGAAAAGCCTGCATCTGTGTAGAGCTACATACAAATACAGGCTTTATAAACCACTATCGAACAACAACTGCTTTTTTCATAGAATTATAGACACTTTCAAACTGTCCCTTGTTAATCCACAAAACTCCGAAGTATGGATCATTGATTTTATATTTTCCTGTTCTGCCGTTATAGCCTACCAGGGTTACTACATGTAAATTTTTTGGAATTGAACCATAGGAATACTTTTTCCATTGTGGTGTATTAAACATTGCCGTCACATATACGACGACCGGTCTGTTGCGGTTGATTTCATATTTCAATTTGCTGATTGAAGCACCACTGATATCCTCAACCTTACCAAATTTTTTCCCATATGCTGCCAGCGCAGGGGTGTCAATCCAATGTACCTGATTCGTAGGATTATTGGAGAACATGGAATAAATAAATCCTTCTCTTGGGTTATTTTTTGAGGTTGGCATCCCGTTTAGGAAATCTCTGTAACCCATATTCGTATAGCCTTTTGCTTTTAGTGCCATAAGCAGGGATGCTCCCTCACAGCCCTGAACAGCGCCTCCCTGCACCTGATTGATGTATGGAGTTGATACGGTCATCGTATCTGCTGATTTTCCATATTTGGCTGCGGAATAGCCGCTGGTTTTATATTTGTATTTGTTTGTGCTCGCTGCCTTGACATGGTAGTAATACCGTCTGCCTGCTATATATTTATGCGTGTAGGTTGTTCCCTTTACAGTTGCAACCTTAGTCTTTTTTCCTTTTTTTGTACTACTGCGGTACAAATAATATTTATTTGCACCGGACACCTTTTTCCATGATATTTTTAGGCTTGCTCTGGAAGCCTTTTTCACTGTAGTTATTTGAGGCTTTTTCAACGTAATTGCATTCTTTACTGTTATCTTCTGTTTTGCTGACTTACCATTGATTTTTACAGTGATGTAAGCAGTACCTTTTTTTACTGCAGTAATCTGTCCCTTGCTATTTACCTTTGCCACTGATTTTTTACTGCTTGACCATTTTGCTGTCCCCTGCTTTGGGCCATAGGTGATGGCAGGCTTATAGGTTTCTCCTTTATACAATGTTTTTGTTTTGGAAGGAAATTTCACAAATGGCTGTTTTACGACGACTTTTGCTTCTGCAGTTTTTCCGTTTACCTTTACATGAGCTATGGTCTGTCCAACAGATACCGGTGTAAGAGTACCGTTCTGATCGACGTTTACAATCTTGGAATCCTCACTTGACCATGATGGTGTTCCCGAAGGTTCGTAGCTTACATTTAATTTATCCTTATATCCTAAGTATAGCGTTATGGATGTCTTATCCAGAGATACTTGAATAGCCTTCACCGTTATCTGAACGACTGCTGTTTTTCCATTTAATTCAGCCCGTATGCTGACAGTTCCCGGAGCTTTTGCCATAACGTTACCGGATGCATCAACACTTACGATTGTAGGATCATCACTACGCCATGTGATTGTACCAGCGGGCTCTCCGGATGCATGTAATTGAAGACTGCTTCCCTCATATAACGTTGCTTCTCCTCTGTCTACGGATATCGTTTTGTCCTTGACTGTAATGGAGCACTGTACTGTTTTTCCATTTGCAGACGCATATATAATTGCGGTTCCGGCTGCATTTGCTGTTACTGTACCATGATTAACAGTTGCTACTGCAGGATTACTCGACGACCATTGTATATCGGCCTCAGGCTTCAGGATTGCCTGCAGGGTTCTGGTCTCTCCGGTATAAACACTGCCAAGATCCGTTGTGTTTAATGACAGGATAGTATCCTGAATATCCACATGACAGGTTAAAGTCAGCTCATCACTGAGGACAGCCCTGATATCTGTAGCCCCACTCTTTAGAGGATGGACTGTGCCATCCGCATCGACCATGGCGATATCTGTATTCTCAGATACCCATTGTACTGATCCAGAAAATCCCTTAACCTCCAGCTTCTGTGGAATTCCTGTGTACATCTGTGCACTGGATATCAGTGAAGGCTGCTGTTCTGTTTGTTCCTGTTCATCAATAGCACCTGCTTCCGCATAAGCAGGAACTATGCTCATGATTGAAATACTTAGTGTAAGTAAAGCTGTGAATAGTAATTTCATGTTTCGCATACATTTCTCCCCTTTAACTATGTTTACATTATCATTATATACCTGAAAAAAGGAAAAACAAGCTTATCTATAGCATTTCATCACATTTCTATCACATAAAATTCACAAAGGAAGACATATGTGGAAAATGGGTAGTTCTTTCTCAAATGAAGCACTGTACCGCTTATAAATTAGCTTTATGTAAGAGATAAATCACAGCTTCCTTCCAGTATCTTTCTATACTCACCGCTCAATGAGTGAGATAGTGAATATTCTGTAACGGATAAGTAAAAATTTATATATCTGCATATTTTATATTCATTTGATGACTTTGTAGTTTCATGAGCTTTCGAATAGTTTATTTCCCTATTGAATGCATGCTAGCGTTGTAGTTAGCATATCATAAACGTTCCTTTTGAAATCCTTTAATTTCACAGAAATTATCTGTATTCAGAAATTTTGTTTCTCATTCTTTATTACTTGTTTATCATAAGCAGAAGAAGGATTCATCATTGCTTTATTAAGACTTTGGCTGCTATCTTTCCATTTTCATATTCCAAATATCAGGAATAACAAAATTCGTTTTAAAATACCATGCAATGAATATTCATATATTTTCATTAAAATAGTATGAGAAAAGCTGCATCCATTATGATTAAAAGGATGCAGCTATTATCTTATATCGAATATCCCAAATCTTTGGGTTTTAGTTAGAGCTCTAGATATTGTAAAATACTTTATAGTATATTTATATATTGACTTTTTAATTATAATACTATTCGTCTGCTGTATTTTCTTCCATGACCTGCTGAGCAAGCGCTTTTACATCTTCTCCGTTTTCAACCTTCTTCATAACTTCAACAGCACGTTTAACTGTATTTACATTTGGTTCCATTACCCAAGAGTTAAAGCCATTTGCTGGTGACCATGCACTGGCATTACCTGTACCATTAACAGCAATCTGTTCAATATCCCAACCACTCATATCATTGATCTGCATTTTAATCAATGATGTCATTTCACTGTTACTCATATTTGTCTGGAAGCTACCGCTGACTGCATCCAGGATACTTGTATAATTTGTGATAATAGATGGTGAAATTGCTTTGTTAATAATTCCGGTGATAACTCTCATCTGGTTCTTACCTCGATCACGATCTCCACCACCTAAATTATAACGTTCACGGGCAAAACGCAATGCCTTAGCCCCATCCATATACACATCCCCTGCTTCATAAGAATATGTACCATCACTTGCTGTAAAAGCCACAGGATTATTAACTGTAATACCACCTAAAGCATTAACAATATTCTCAACACTTGAAAAGTTAACACGAACATAATAGTTAATATCTATACCAAAATAGTTTTCGACAGTTTCAACGGTACAGTCAACACCAAAAATACCTGTGTGTGTCAGCTTATCCGTTTGTCCTCCCTGGCAAGGTTGAGGAACATAATAATCACGTGGAATGCTTGTTAACAAAATCTGATGCGTTTTCGGATTAACAGTTGCTATCATATTGACATCAGATCTCGATACAGTAGAGATGGTACCATAGGTATCAATCCCTGTAATATAAATATTAAACGGCTCCGATGTAACATCTACATTTTTACTAATATCCTTCGTGGATGTTTTATATTTATAACTTTTTACAATTCTTGTTTCCGAATCAAATTTTGAATGATTATCTTCAAACAAGCTTCTAGTAGCTTCATCCATTATGATTGCATCAATCTTGCCGTCATATAAATCATCAGCAATCGTCTTATAGGATTTATAGTCTACAGTTGTAATATCCTGACCGGCATCTTTTTTGATATCCGTCAACCCCTTTGACATAATATCCTGATTACCGGTCTTAGTGAGACCAAACTTACTGTTTTTCAAATCTTCAATACTTTCTGCCTTGCTTTCCTTCATCACAACTACTGAGACAACTGATGTCTGTGAATCATCACCTGTCATTCTGGAGAACGCAGATCCGGTTTTGAATAAATACCAATTACCAATTCCCAGAAATACTGCAAGAATGACAATTAATATTTTACCTAATACTTTGTTTACCTTATTTACTTTCCTTCCAAGCTGTAAATAATACATTCCCAAAAGTAACAATAATAAGATTAAACAAATAATCATTGCATACTTCATAGGAATAACATTAACAGTGAACACCTGTACAATCATCCCTAATGTCAATAATGCATAAAGAAGAACAAAATAAAATCCTACATTTTTAAATAAAGGCGTTTTCTTCGTCTTATGTATTTTCTTAGCCATAAACAGCCTCCTCATTTAATTAACAGTTCTATTATAAAGGTTTTTCAAGTATTTGACTATATAATTTGTATTACATTTCCTTAATATTAAGCAATTTCAATCAATAAAGGATAATAGACAGTTATCCAAGGTTGGAAAGAATGCTGAGGGATGGATCGTTGCTATGACACGTTCATCACGAATGTATGGTCATAAGTTATAAAGTCAAACCTTATATAGTGTTTGATAGGCGAAGCCTACCCTTTTGGAGGAAGTGCTGTATGAAATGGTATGTTGTTCAGGTTAGAAGCGGTCATGAAAAAAAGATTGCAGAGAAATGCCGAACTATGATATCGAAAGATATTCTAAGTGAATGTTTCATACCGGAGTATATCCATAAAAAGAAATATATGGGAAAATGGCATGATGTCAGAGATATCCTGTTTAAGGGGTATATCTTTATGATAACGGATCAGATTGATCAGTTGAATGTTGAATTAAAAAAAATTCCTGATTTCGTGAAGGTCATCGGCAAGAAGAAAGCTGAAATATTTCCGCTGGACGAAGAAGAAATCACTTTCATGAAGTCATTTGGGAAAGAAAACCATATTGTAGAGATGTCGACTGGATTCATTCAGGGAGATCAAATATTTATAACGGAAGGACCATTACAGGGGAAAGAAGGACTTATCATAAAAATAGATCGACATAAGCGGATCGCCTATCTTCAACTCAGTATGTTCAACAAAGAAACCACAACAAAAGTCGGATTAGAGATCATAAGCAAGTGCTGATAAAGGACTTGCTTTTATTTTGGAGGGATAGATTTGGAAAGATTCAAGGATAAAATATGGCTGTCAAGTCCAACTATGCATGGAGAAGAATTGAAATATATTACAGAAGCTTACAAAACAAATTGGATGTCTACAGTGGGGAAAAACATTAATGAAATAGAAAAAATGATTTGCGAAAAAGTAGGATGCAAGTACGCTGTTGCTTTAGCATCTGGAACATCCTCTTTACATCTGGCAGTTAAACTAGCTGGAGTAAAACCTGGAGATAAAGTGATTTGTACAGATATGACATTTGGCGCTACTGTAAATCCAGTAGTTTATGAAGGCGGAATTCCAGTATTTGTAGATACTGAATATGATACGTGGAATATGGATCCAATTGCTTTAGAGAAAGCGTTTGAGTTATATCCTGAGATAAGAGTAGTTGTTCTAGTCCATCTATATGGTACTCCTGGAAAAGTTGATGAAATAAAAGCAATTTGCAAAAGACATAATGCCATCATCATAGAGGATGCAGCTGAGTCTTTAGGTGCAAGCTATAAAGGCGTACAGACAGGAACTTTTGGGGATTACAATGCAATATCATTTAATGGCAATAAAATCATAACTGGATCATCAGGAGGTATGCTTTTGACTGATGAGAAAGAAGCAGCTGAAAAAGTAAGAAAATGGTCTACACAATCAAGAGAAAATGCACCTTGGTATCAGCATGAAGAACTAGGATATAACTACCGAATGTCAAATGTGATTGCAGGTGTAGTAAGAGGACAGATACCGCACTTGGAGGAGCATATTGCGCAGAAAAAAGCTATTTATGAAAGATATAAAGAAGGGTTAAAAGCTCTCCCAATAAAAATGAACCCTTATGATGAAAAGAATAGTGAACCAAACTTCTGGTTATCCTGCTTGATTATTGATAAAAAAGCAATGTGCAAACAGGTAAGAAGTGAAAAAGAGGCACTGTTTATCAGCGAAACAGGCAAAACTTGTCCAGCAGAAATATTAGAAGAGTTAGCGAAATACAACGTAGAAGGCAGACCGATTTGGAAACCGATGCACATGCAGCCTTTGTTTAGAATGAATCCATTCATAACGAAAGAAGGAAGCGGAAGAGCTAGAACGAATGCCTATATTTCAGGTAAAAGCACCGATGCTGGAGTGGATATCTTTGAAAGAGGATTGTGCCTACCAAGTGATAATAAGATGACAATGGGAGAACAGGATCAAATAATAGAAATCATTAAGGGGTGTTTTAAATGATGTATAGATTATTTTTTAAAAGATTCCTTGATTTTTTATTATCTTTTGTCGCAATAATTTTGTTAAGTCCAATTTACTTGATTGTAGCTATGTTAGTAAGAGTAAAATTGGGAAGTCCTGTTATTTTTAAGCAAGAAAGACCCGGCAAGGATGAAAAGATATTCAAGATGTATAAGTTTCGGAGTATGACGAGCGAAACGGATGAGGAAGGAAACTTACTCCCTGATGAGGTTAGACTTACTTCATTTGGTAAAAAACTAAGAGCAACATCGCTTGATGAACTTCCAGAGCTTTTTAATATCTTAAAAGGAGATATGAGTATTATAGGCCCTAGGCCTCTATTGGTCCATTACTTACCACTTTATAATAGGTTTCAAAAACATAGACATGATGTAAAACCAGGATTAACAGGACTTGCACAAGTAAGTGGTCGCAATACACTGTCTTGGGAAGACAAATTTAAAAAAGATGTGGAATACACGAAAGAGTATTCTTTTTTATTGGATACAAAGATTTTATTTATGACAATGAAAGCGGTTTTTAAAAAAGAAGGAATTAGTAGTGATACCTCTGCGACAATGGAGGAATTCAAAGGATGAACGAGTGCTAATAGGTGATGATATGAACAATATTGTAATTATAGGTGCTTCTGGATTTGGTAGGGAAGTTGCATGGCTTATTGAAAATTCAGATAACTGGAATGTTATAGGTTTTGTGGATGATAATAAGGATTTGGAAAATAAAAGTGTGAATGATTATCCCGTTTTAGGAACAATAGATTTTTTGCTTAATGTAAATGAGAAAACCAATGCAGTAGTAGCTATTGGAAATCCTCAAATCAGAAAAAAAATAGTTGAAAGACTTCAATCTAATACGAATATATCATTTCCCAATATAGTTGATAAAGATGTCATTATAGATAAAACCGTTATGTTAGGTTTTGGAAATATTATTTGTAAAGGTAATATTCTAACTACAAATATAGAAATAGGAAATTTTAATCATATCAATTTGAATTGTACGGTAGGGCACGATGTGCAGTTTAATGACTATATAACAGTTTATCCTGGGGTGAATATCTCAGGGAATGTAATAATAAATGATTGTGTCGAAGTTGGAACTGGTACTAAAATCATACAAGGAAAAAAAATAGTTAAAGAAACAGTGATAGGTGCTGGTTCTGTAGTTGTAAAAGACATAATTGAAAATGGCACTTATATAGGAATTCCAGCAAAACAAATGAAGTAAGATAGGAGAAAGTATGAAAAGAGTATTAATGACTGCGACTGTTCCATCAATGATTGGACAGTTTAATATGAATAATATCAAAATACTACAAGAACTAGGATATAAGGTAGATGTTGCCTGCAATTTTGATGATTATACAGTTTGGAAAGAAGAAAGAATCAATAGGTTTGAAAATGAATTAAAGGAATTAAATATAAGAACATTTAATATTAGTTTTTCAAGAAGCCCTAAAGATATGAAAAAATTAATAATTTCTTATAAGCAAATAAAGGATTTATTAAATAGTAGAAATTACACACTAGTTCATACGCACACACCTATTTCTAGCTTGATTACTCGAATAGCTTACAAAAATAGTAATATATATAAATCCTGTAAAATGATTTACACAGCACATGGGTTTCATTTTTATAAAGGTAATAATCCACTTAAGAATTTAATCTTTAGAAACATAGAAAAAATTGGAGCTAGATATACTGATGTATTAATTACAATTAACAAAGAAGATTATGAAGCAGCAAAAAGATTTAAATTAAAGAAAAATGGAATTGTTAAGTATGTTCCAGGAGTAGGCATAAATCTGGATGAAATTGAAAATATAAAAGGAAATAAAGAAGCGCTATGTAAAGAAATAGACATTCCAGTAAATTCATTTTTACTTCTTTCAGTAGGTGAACTAAATATAAACAAAAATCACAAAATAGTAATTGAAACTCTTCCTATATTGCCAAAGGAAGTACATTATTTAATTTGTGGAGTTGGCGCATTGAAAGAAGAATATGAAAGACAGGCAAAAGATTTAAGTGTTATGGATAGGGTACATCTACTAGGTTATAAGAATGACATTATTAAAATCATGAAATCTGTTGATGTTTTCATTTTTCCATCAAAAAGGGAGGGATTATCCGTATCACTAATGGAGGCAATTGCTTGTGGACTTCCTTGCATTGCTTCTAATATTAGAGGAAATGCTGACTTAATTGAGAATGGTGTTAATGGCTTTCTGGTAAATACAAATGAGCAATATAATAAATATATTATGCTAGTTAATGATAATAAAGTTAAATTCAAAAAAACAAATATGAGTAAATTTGATAAGAAATCAATTGGAAGTAAAATGATTTATATTTATAAAGAGGAATCAAATGAGAAAGAATAATATCGTGTTCATCAGATCAAATCCCATAAATCCTGATTCACGTGTCGAAAAAGAAATGGATACCCTTTTATCTAATGACTATAATGTTTTTGCAATAGCGTGGGATAGGTCTAAGGACTACAGAGAAAAAAAAGAATCATTAGAGTTAGCTTCTGGTGAAGTACCTATTTACAGGATAGGAATTAAAGCTTCTTTTGGTGAAGGGTTTAAAAATCTTCTTCCTTTTATCAAATTTCAACTATACATTTTAAAATGGCTAATAAAAAACAAAGAAGTATATGATGTAATACACGCTTGTGATTTCGATACAGCGTTTGTCTCAAATTTAAGTACAATGTTTACAAAAAAGAGAATCATTTTCGATATTTTCGATTATTTAAGCACAGATGCAACCAATATTTTAAAAAAAACAATAAAACGGATGGAAAATCACATTATTAATAGTGCTGATGCTACGATTATATGCACAGAAAAAAGGAAAAATCAAATCGCTGGAACTCATCCAAGAAAACTAGCAATTATACATAACACACCGAAAAAAATAATTTCAAATTTTAAAAATCCTGAAACAAAAACAAAATTAGTTTATGTTGGTATATTACAGGATTTTAGACTTTTAAAAGAAATGCTCGAGGTTATTTCAAAAAGAAGTGATTGTGAACTGCATATCGGTGGATTCGGAAAATATGAGAAATTCTTTTTAGAGGCCTCAAAGACATATGATAATATCTTTTTTTATGGAAAGTTATCATATAATGAAACCTTAAAATTAGAAAAAAAATGTGATATTATCACTGCCATATATGATCCAAAAATAGGAAATCATATATATGCAGCACCTAACAAATTCTATGAGGCGCTAATGTTAGGGAAACCTTTAATAATGGTGAAAAATACTGGGATGTCAGAAATAGTATCTGATAATGAAATAGGTGTCTGTATAGATTATACTGCAGAATCTTTGAACGAGGGTATAAATATCCTTATCAGTAAAAAATCACAATGGCAGGAAATAAGCAACAAAATGATAAAAATTTATGATAAGGAATATTCTTGGGATGTTATGGAAGTGAAACTTTTAGAACTTTATTGTGATATATGTGGAGGTTAATTATATGAAGAAAGTTATGCTTGTTTTTGGTACAAGACCCGAAGCGATTAAAATGTGTCCTTTAGTAAATGCGTTAAAAAAAGATAAAAAAAAGTTTGAAACGCTAGTTTGTGTAACTGGTCAGCACAGAGAAATGTTAGATCAAGTTCTAAAAACTTTTAAAGTTAAGCCAGATTATGATCTATCTATCATGAAACAAGAGCAGACTTTATTTGATATCACGATTGGAATTTTGGATAAAATAAAAGATGTTCTAATTCAAGTTAATCCTGATATTGTTTTAGTCCATGGAGATACATCTACTACGTTTGTGACGTCATTAGCTTGTTATTATTTGAAAATACCTGTAGGGCACGTTGAAGCTGGATTGCGTACATATAATATTTATTCACCATATCCAGAAGAATTTAATAGACAAGCTGTTGGATTAATAAGCAAATTTAACTTTGCTCCAACTGAGAAAAGTAAAATTAACTTAATTAAAGAAGGAAAGAAAGAAGAAACAATTTTTGTTACAGGTAATACAGCAATAGATGCTCTGAAAACTACAGTGAATGACAATTATTCACATAAAGAACTGGAATGGGCGACAGGCTCAAGATTGATATTAATAACAGCACACAGAAGAGAAAATATAGGGACACCCATGCATCAAATGTTTAGAGCAATAAGAAGAATCATGAATGAATATAAAGATGTTAAAGCTATATATCCAATACATATGAATCCAGTGGTGAGAAAGGCAGCAGAAGAAGAATTGCGGGGATGCAAAAATATTCATATCATTAATCCATTAGATGTTTTGGATTTTCACAATTTTCTGTCTAGATCTTATTTAGTACTAACAGATAGTGGTGGTATACAAGAGGAAGCCCCTTCTCTTGGAAAACCTGTATTAGTAATGAGGGATACTACAGAAAGACCTGAGGGTGTAACAGCTGGAACACTTAGACTTGTGGGAACTAATGAAGAGGATATATATAAGAATTTCAAAGAATTACTGGATAATAAAAGTAGTTACAAACTTATGTCAGAAGCTTTTAATCCTTATGGTGATGGTACTGCATCACAAAAAATCGTTGATATATTGGAAAAATATTTGTAGGTGTCTATGAAAATATTATTTGTTATTGATGCCCTAAGGAAAGGGGGCATACGTATTTCATTACTAAATTTACTAAATAATTTGCCAATAAATGATAAAGAAGTTTATTTATTTGCTTTTCACATTACTGAAGAGGATATGAAACATATTCCCAAATATGTTAAAGTGATAAAACCAAATAAATTATTTCAAATCATTGCAAGTACAAGCAATGAACTAAGTAATGAAAATAAAGGAAAGTTAGTTATAAGAAAAATACTTGCAATTATGTGTAAATTAGCAGGATCTGATATTGTTTATAAATTTATATTTAAGACAGAAAGAAGGGCATTTAATTTCGATATAGTAATTTCTTTTACTAACAATGTTAGCGACCATTCACTGTATTTTGGATCAAATAAGTTTGCTATTGAAAAAGTAAAAGCGCCTAAAAAAATTGGTTGGATTCATGCAAATTATGAACATATGAATTTAAATACACCTGTTAATAATTGTGAATACCACAAATTTGATATTATTGCTACTGTTTCAGAAAAGACAAAAGAGTCATTTTTGAAATTCAATAAAGATCTTGAGAATAGAACAATTGTTATATATAATTTTTTGAATCAAAAAGATATTGAAAATAAAATTAACGAAGTTGCTGTGGAAAAGTTAGAAAGATTCACAATCGTGACGGTAGCAAGACTAGATAATAATAAAAATCCATATATGATTTTAGAAATAAGCAAAAAGCTAAAAAAAATGGGTTACGATTTTGAATGGTGGATCCTTGGAGATGGGCCACTTTATAATGATTTACGGTATGCAATTCATAAGATGAATCTAGTGAATATAAAGCTACTTGGTCATATTGAGAATCCGTATCCTTATATATATGCTGCAGATTTATATGTATCTACGTCCAAAAGTGAAGGATTTGGTTTAGCGATATCAGAATCATTATTTATAGGAACACCAGTTCTATGTGGTCATTTTGAGTCAATCGATGAAATTATAGATAGCAATAATGGGATAGTTGTTCAGAATAAAACTTCAAATTATGTAGATATGATTGAACAACTAATTACCGATAAATCGAAATTAAAAATATTAAAAAGTAATACTAAATTAAAAATTTCGAACACAGAAATAAGAAAGGAAATACAAAAAATATTATGCTAAAATCAAATATGTTTAATGGAATAGTGAAGAACAATAAAAACTACTTTTTTTTGTTTTTACTAGCTTTTTATTTGTTATACATGCCAGATTTTTCTAATTTCTTTTCTTTTTTTAAAAATTCAAATATATTACTATTCCTAGCTGTTTTATTGACAGTTGTATACGGTAAGAAATTATTTAACTTTTGTTCGTATAGAAAATGGCTTTATATTAACATTGTATTTATTCTTTTATCTTATTACACCGTTGTAGTGACATATGTAAATAATTATTCTTTATCACAAAATATTACTGGAATCATTCTACCTCTTAAATTATATTTACTTATGTATTTAATAATGGGTATATTTTGCTGTTATGAAAATAAAAAAGATAGATTATCATTTGTTTTAAATCTAGGGACAGTACAGGCGATTATATGTATATTAATGATGGTTTTTCAACCTTTAAAGGAGATAGCTAACCAGCTTTATATCTCAGGTATACCAAATTACTATGAACTAAATCTATTAGGAATAACAACAACGAGAATATTTGGAATTGCAAGTGATTATACATTTTCATTTGCAATATTGTTATCAATTATTGCTTCTCTTTCTTTTATTCAATTCATAGAGTATAAGGAAAAAAAATATGGTTTCATTTCATTATTAAATATGCTTGCTTCGCTGTTAAATGGGCGTACTGGTTTTTTTATATTCCTTGCAACTTTAATAATAATTATTATAATATACTACGAGAAAAATAAATTTTCATTTAAAAAATTGATTTTCTTTGCATCCGTGATTGTTATAGTTCTATTATTAATTATGAATGTGTTAGATGATAGTTGGACTAACTGGTTTAATTTAGGCCTTATAGATTTAAGGAATTTATTATCTGGTAAATTGACTGGAACATTTCTTGCATTATCTAAAGTCTTTTATTTTCCAAAAGGGATCCATTTGTGGCTTGGAATTGGCTCAAGGATTTATGGAGATATAGGAATCGCAACAGTTGGAGCTATGTCTGATATCGGCTACGTAAATGATATTTTTAGAGGAGGACTAGTATATGCGTTACTATTCTACTCTACGCTTATCATATATACATTAAAAATCTTAAAAGTAAATAGTTTGAACAGAAAATACAAGCGCTCTATATTTGTTATGATATTATTATTTGGTTTTATATCTAATTTTAAGGGTGAATCACTTTCAGGTAGTTCAATTTTCTTGATAATGATTTTGATTTCATCAATTTTGATTGAGGAGAACTCAAATAATCCAGTTAAGACTGAAAATGAAAATCCTTTAGTTAGTGTACTGCTTACTGTCTATAACAGAGAAACTGTTATTGATACAATTATGAGTATTCTAAAACAGTCCTATCAAAATTTTGAATTTATTATCATAGATAATAATTCAATAGATAATACTGTGAAGATAATGCAAGAATTAAAAGATCCTAGAATAAAAATTTTCGTTAATGAGGAAAACAAAGGTCAAGTATTTTCACTAAATAAAGGTCTGACATATTGTACAGGGAAATACATCGCTCGAATTGATGCTGATGATTTAGCATCAAAAGACCGATTGCTACTACAAGTAACTTATTTAGAAGAGCATCCAGAAGTCGTAGCTGTTGGCTCTGATTTCCAAACGATTGATTCTCGAAATAGAGTTTTAGCTTATCATAAGATGCCTTTAACGGATAAAGGCATTCGTGCCTACATGTTAATGGACTCTCCGTTTGCACATCCATCAGTAACTATGAGGAGTGAAATAATAAATCTATATAAACTTTCTTATAACACGGAGTATAAAATTTCGGCTGACTATAAACTATGGCTTGACCTTTCAGCTTATGGAGAATTAGCTAATTTACCACAAAGTCTTTTGATGTATAGAATTGGTGATAATGATTCAAATAATAATATAAATGTACTGATAAACGATGTAGAGAAGATTAAAAGTGAAATTCTATCTATATTGTCTAATGATAAGTGTAAGCTTTATCATTTATATATGAAATTGCGATTAAAAGAAAATAGTGGTATTAACAATATTTTTGAATTCATTAGCTTATATATTTTATACATGCGATTATATCATAAGATTTATTGCTCTAATGATGATAAATCACTTTTAATCAAGCATACTTTTAAGCATTTATATTTTATATACAATAACCAGAATATTGATAATCCCATTTATCAATTCATAAATATTTTAAAGAGGAGGAAATAAAATGAAGGTAGTAATATTAGCCGGAGGATTCGGAACTCGCATTAGTGAAGAGTCACATCTTAAGCCAAAACCAATGATTGAAATTGGCGATCAGCCTATTTTATGGCACATAATGAAGTTGTACAGTCATTATGGTTTCAATGAATTTATAATCTGTGCAGGATACAAGCAACATGTTATAAAAGAATACTTCTATAATTATGCTTTGCATAGATCCGATATCACATTTGATTTTTCAAAAGGAAATGAGATGATAATCCATAATAACGTATCAGAGCCTTGGACAGTAACAATTGTCGACACGGGGTTAAATACAATGACTGGTGGTAGAATTAAAAAAATAGAAAAATATATAGGTAAGGAAACGTTCATGGTAACATATGGCGATGGGGTTGCTGATGTTGATATCAAAGAGATGCTTGAATTTCATAAAGCGCATGGAAAAATTGGTACTATGACCTCATTTAGTCTTGGCCAACGATTTGGTGTTTTGGATATCGATGAGAATAATACAATAAAATGTTTTAGAGAAAAATCCAGTCAAGACGGTTCCATGATCAATATAGGATTTATGGCTATGAATCCTGAAATCTTCGAGTATATCAAAGATGATACTATTATGTTTGAAAAGGAGCCACTAGAAACAATAGCTTCTATGGGACAATTAAAATCTTTCAAGCATGGAGGTTTTTGGCAATGTATGGATACAAAAAGGGATCATGAAAAATTAAATGAGCTATGGGAAAACAACAGTGCTCCTTGGAAAGTCTGGTAGATAAAATGAAGGACTTCTATAAAGGGAAAAAAATCCTTATTACAGGGCATACCGGGTTTAAAGGTAGTTGGATGTCATATATTTTATATTTATTAGGAGCAAAAGTTATAGGGGTATCATTGGAACCTAATACGAAACCTAACTTATATACAATCTTAAACTTACAGGACAAAGTTGATTCAAGGATTTGTGATATACGAGATATAAATGGATTAAATAGTATATTTGAAGAAGTAAAACCAGAATTAGTTTTTCATTTAGCGGCTCAGCCTCTTGTTTTGAATTCATATTCAGATCCTGTTTATACATATGATGTAAATGTAATGGGAACAGTTAATATATGTGAATGTGTGAGAAAGGCAAAAAGCGTTAAATCCTTCATAAATGTTACAACTGATAAAGTTTATCAAAATGAAGAATGGTATTATGGATATCGAGAAAATGATAGACTTAACGGATACGACCCTTATTCTAATAGTAAATCATGTAGCGAGTTAGTTACGCACTCCTATATATCTTCTTTTTTTAAAGACATGAAACTCCCTGTTTCCACATGTAGAGCTGGAAATGTTATCGGTGGAGGAGATTTTAATGAAAATAGAATTATACCTGATTGTGTAAAATATACAAATGAAAAGAAAATTATTTCTGTTAGAAATCCTAATTCAACTAGACCTTATCAGCATGTACTTGAACCTGTGATTTTTTATCTATATTTAGCTAAGCTTCAACATGCTGATTATGCTTATGCAAGCCAGTATAATATTGGCCCAAATGAAAGTGATTGTCTAACCACTGGCGATATTGTCACTTTGTTTTGTAAAGAGTGGGGAGACGGTAGCAACTGGAATTGTATAGATATAAGCGGACCTCATGAAGCAAATTTTCTAAAACTTGATTGTTCAAAAGCCAAAAGTGTCTTAAACTGGAAGCCTATATGGAATGTAGAAAAAGCAGTAAGAGAAACAGTGTTGTGGAGTAAATGTTTTTATCAAAATGAAGATATAGAGGATTTAACAAAAAATCAAATACTTGAATATTTAGAGGAGATGGAATACAAATGGAAAGTGTAATAGTTACTGGTGCAAATGGATTCATTGGTAGAAATTTGATAACGAAATTAATTGAGAAGAACTATTTTATCATTGCGCTAGATCGAAGTTTTTCGGATGATATATTTGGTCACAAAAATGTTAAGACTATTAAATGTGACTTATTTAATGTTGATGAGATCGTAGAGAAACTTCAAAAAGCGAAATATGTTGCATTTTTTCATTTAGCATGGGCAGCTACATCTGGACCTCAAAGATCAGATTATGAAGCACAACTGAAAAATGTGAAAATGACATGTGATTGCGTTAAGTTTGCAAAAAAGTTAAATTGTAAAAAATTTATCTACGCATCCAGTATTAATGAAATCGAAACATACGAGTATCTTAGTCAAAATGATATTAAACCGGGACCCGGATACATATACGGCACAGGCAAGTTAGCAGCGCATTTAATGGCTGAAACGCTTGCATATCAAATTGAAATTGAATTCATACCAGTGATTATTACTAATATATATGGGGTTGGTGAAAAATCTGCAAGATTGATTAATTCTACTATAAGAAAGCTATTAAATAATGAGCATTGTTCTTTTACTGCAGGCAATCAAACATATGATTTCATCTATATAGAAGATGCAATAAACTCTATAATAGCAATTGCTAGCAAAGGAAAGGCGTTTAATTCATATTATATAGGAAGTGGAAAACCAGATACTTTAAAAAGCTATTTAATAGCTTTGAAAAATATTGTTGATAACACAGCATCATTAGGCTTTGGGGAGATTGAATTTAATGGCAAAAGTATTGATTACTCACAATTTGAATTATCAAAGGTAAAGGACGATACTGGATATATTAACAAATATACCTTTGATGAAGGCATTAAGCTGACACTAGAATATATTAAAGGAGATATAAGAAAATGATACAAAAATTCAAATTTACACATTTGGATCTTCCTGACGCATACCTAATTAAACCCTTTATTTCAACTGATGATAGAGGAGCTTTTATTAAGGACTATTCAAAAGAAGCATTTGAAAAAAATAATATAGCATATGATATAGCTGAAGTATTTTATACTATATCTAAAAAAGGAGTAATACGAGCAATCCATTTTCAAAAAGTGATGGAGCAACCCAAGTTAGTGAGATGTATCAAAGGTAGAATTTATGATGTGATAGTTGATTTGCGACCTAAATCGCCTACTTTCAAACAGTGGAGAGGATTTTACTTGAGTGAAGAAAACAACTTTGAATTATTAATTCCAAAGAACTTTGGGCATGGATATCTAGTTCTTGAAGATTCCGTTGTATCATATAAATGTGCTGAGAGATTTTATGGTGAATATGATACAGGTATCATGTGGAATGATGAAACAATTAATATAAATTGGCCACTAGAAGAAATAGGTGGTAAAAAAAATTTGATTATATCTGAAAAAGACAAAACACTACAAAGTTTTAATGATTTTTGTAAAGGACTATAGAATGCGTAGGACAAAAGATAATACTCAAATAGTGATAATCAATCCACACTTTATTTTAGGAGGTACTGATACATACTTCTATAGAATGTTTAAATGGCTGAGAAAACATGAATATGATTCTTCTCTTTTCCTTTTTGAAAATTCTTCATATGACAAATCTTTTTTAAATCAATTAATCGAATTAGGAGTAAAAGTTTATTTTAATATACCTTGCTTTAAAAGGTCTGATGAAGGTAAGCCATCGAGGATAAAGTTAAATTTAGATAAAAGTAAAGAAATATTTTTTATCTATGCAAGATTCGAAGACTTTCTTATAGCAAAAAAAATAGAGACAGTTAATAAAGAATATAAGTTTACCCATTTTTGTTATATGCTTCATCCAGAGGCTTTAAATCCTGGAACATCACAGATTAGGAAACAGGTAATAAAAAAAATGTGGGAAAATAATTATATAAATATTATGGATAAAGAGTGTTATAACTCTTTTTTAAATAAAAATGAAATAAGCAATAGGGATGATAGCTTAGCATTATTTCCAATTGGTATTGATATACCAGAAGTTTGCCCTGTTAAAGAAAAAAATCGGTCGATATTTAGAATTCTAAGTATTTTACGATTTGACTTTCCTTTTAAAGCCTATATATTTGGATTAATCGATACCTTTTCAAATCTGTTTATTCATTATCCAAATATAAGATTAACAATAATTGGTTGGGGTGAGGGAAAAAAAGAAATAAATGATTACATTTCTGCACTCCCCATGAAAGCACAGAAGATGATTGAATTACTAGGTCCAATCGATTATATAGAACTGGATAAATACATTCTTAAATCTGATTTATACGTGGGAATTGGCACTACAGTTTTGGAGGCAATAAAGAACGGTATACCTGCAATACCGGTAAGAGATTTTAGCTATGAATGCTTGACATCTGGTTTTTTTTATGAAATGCCATATGTAATACATGAAGATGGATATTATGAAATCAAACAGTATTTAGAGGATGTTTTGAATATGTCATCGGCTGAATATAAGTGTTTGATTGAGAACTGTTATTTAAAGTTAGTAGCAAATTATAAATTAGATTCAATAATGACGAGAATATTAAATATCTCAAATAAAACTGGTATCACAATAACGGATAAACAAATGAAAACAATCATGTTGAGGAGACATCTATCAGAACTAAAACGTATCGTTTTTCGTAAAGAAAACTATTCATGGGTTAAGCAGAGCTATGAAGAAAATAATTGAAAGTAGGTCTTAAAATGAAATACATCACCATAAATAATTCTATTTCTGCAATTATTCTTCAAGTAGTAACCGCAATAGCTGGTATTATATTACCTAAATTGTTAATATCAACATACGGATCAGACATCAATGGGATGGTTTCATCTATAACGCAATTTATAGGATATTTAGCTCTTGTAGAAGCGGGTATCGGTAATGCTTCCATAGTTCAACTCTACAAACCCTTGGCAGAGAATAGTATTGATGAAGTAAATGGTATTTTATCAGCAACTAATAAATTTTATAAAAAATCAGGAAGTTTATGGCTCTTCTGTACTAAATGTGGGTAGATCTTTATCAAAAGAATGAATATCGCTTTTATTCATCGTATAAAATAAGAATATTTGAATATAAGAAAACCATATGGTATTTTTCTTAAGCGACCAAACCA